>CALCCE010000154.1 GCA_937899835.1 uncultured Flavobacteriales bacterium
ATTCAAAAGCAATTTCCCATTGCTTCACTTATTCGTGTTGCTAAAAACTTAAAGGAAAAAGGCGCTAAAAAAACAATTTTTGAAGGTAGAAAACGACCAAACCAAGGCTGAAGAAGGCACCAATATAGCCGAACGAACGCCGGATGATATGGCTCGGATGTTTCCGTTTCTCCTCGCTCATCTCGCTTTCTCCAATGTCGGACATAGAGATGTACATGGCTCCGAATATGATCCACGAAAGGGCCATTTCAAATCCTTCAATGAAATACACCAAACCACCAGAAACGACCAGCGAAAAGCCCGCGATAAGGTGCAAGACCTCAATAGAGAACGTATACTTCTTATTCATGGGGCAAAACTAACAGACACATTCGTCGTCACAACAACTTAAATCGGACAAGTACATTCCATGCACTTTCCACTTGCTCACGTAGGCTGCTATGTCTTCTTTGGGGTATTTTTCCTTCTTCAAAATATCTTCTACAATCACCCCAAACCGTTGCCTGAATTTGTAGATAAAGCAGAATACATGGTTGTCGTGCCGCACCGAAGGCCCTGACAAGTAGAGGTTTTCCTGACCATAAAACTCATCCGTTTCCTCTACTAATTTGGGCGTGCCATCCTTTCGCATGGTGATAAATTCCTCGATGGGTTTCTTCACTAACGAAAAACCCGTTGCGCAGATCGGAATTTTATCGGTTTTTATAATGGTTTCGTCTTTTAGCTGAAGCTGATAAAGAGATTCTTCTTTGGTGACCGCCACTACTTCACCCAGTACTTCAGAATACAGCCGGGAGGCTTTCATTCTAATGTATTTTTCGTGTGTGTAGGGTGATAATACCTTGGAAGGATCACTCGTCAGGTTGTCGTCAATTTTGTTGGGATTGATGAGGGTGACACTGCTGTTGGCTTGCACCAGGTCAAAAGCCATTTGTACACCGCTTTCATAGCCACCAATGACCACAAAGTTATCTCCCTGAATACTGCCGGGGTGTTTGATGTAAGAACTGTGCAAACAGTGCTCGGCCCCTTCGATGTGGTTGATTTGAGGGTTTTGAAATTCACCAGTTGCCCAAATCAGGTACTTACAAAAAAAATTTTCCTGGTTGGTTGATAAAACCCAACCTCCTTTTTGCTTCGTTACCTCCAGTACCTCGGTATCCGTTTGCACCTTTATCTTAAAGTAATCTACCACTGCCTCCAGGTATTCGGCATATTCATCACCCGTTAAATGTTCCTTATTGAAGGAAAAAGCGGGGGAAGTGGCCTCACAGATCGAATTCAAATCGATTTGACCAAAAGCATTGCTCGGAAAAGAAGGAGTGATCATCTCCATGTTAACGGGCCATTGTAAGAACGAACAGCCGACCTCTTTTTTCTCCAAGATGAGGTAATCTACGTTGGTTTGATTCAGCAATGCGGCAACACCAACCCCTGCGGGGCCTGAGCCAACTATTATCACGTCCGTAACTGTCATGTCTCTCTGATTTATCGCGAAATCAAGCGGCAAAATTAAAGCTTAATATCAGAAGATGCAACTAAGTTGCAATTTCTCGTGGCTCTAACTTGATGGTAGGACACCAAGCCCAAAGCTATAATTGTGTTAGGATAGAACAAACAGTTTAATTGTAATTCGTTGTACCAGCCGCAAACAATATTACTGCATCGTTTTAACTATAATGCGCAGCTACGAGGAAAATGACTTTAACGATTGATTAATGGGAATTGGATGCACCGCTGCAAAGCGCTTGCTTTGAAGCTACCCTTCACCGCAAACGGTTTTACCACAGTTCAAGGTGATTTATTCCCTTGGTCGATTTGGATCTCCCCGCCTTGACTATTGAATGTGACCTTCAGAGTCCTACACTCGCCCCATATAAATTTATTGAATGAGGTTTTGTTTTAGACTGGAAAGGATTAAAAACAAAAAGTCCCTCAGTACAGAGCTGAAGGACTTTCTGATCAATTGAATAAATGGAACCGTAACGCTACTTACCGCTGGATAAGGAGTTTTTGTTCTTCCACATTGCCGCCGTGTTCCAGCCGCACAAGGTAAATACCGGCAGCCCATTCACTGGTGCTAACAGGAATCGTGAGCTGGCCAGGTTGACCAATCAGCTCGATTCGTTTCACCACTTGTCCGGTAGCACTGGTAATGGTTAGCACGCCACGATCGGCGATCGGTTGCGCAAACTGGATTTGAACTTCATTCGATGCGGGGTTAGGGTACAACTTCAGGCTTTCACCATTAGAAATTTCGAATGGATCGATGGCGTCTTCTTCCGCTACATCCTCGCGTCCGGAGAAGCAATAAGGTGTGACGATGATCTCGCAACATTTGTCGTCGTTGGCCCGGATGCGGTAGTTGTTGGGCATGCACATGGTGTAAGAGCCGCCAGGAGGCACCACAATGTTGATACCGAGGTAGGGAGGTGGAGGCATGGCCGCAATATCGAAGTGAGAAACGCTACCTGAGCACAAGCCACCATTGAGGCTGTTGTAAAGCGCTTGAAGTTCATTAAAACTGTAGTTCCTGCAAGGGCAATCCTCTCCGTATCCCAAGAAGGTAAATTGTGGAGAAGGAGCTTTGATCTTCACATTGATTTCAACAATGCAGAACACACAACCATCGGGAGTGTAAGTTTTGCGGCTGTAAACGCCTTCTTTGTCAAACGGCATCCCAACGTATCCAGGATTGACGTTCCCATCCGGGTCGATCCAGTCACCAAGGGTAAGGCCGGGGATGGCGCATACCTCGCAATCGAGCGGTACATTGGACAGCGGGTAAGAAACAAAACAAGGCACTTCTATTTCTGCCTCACAAGTGAAAAATTCAGCTTCGCCTTCTATTACCTCGATTCTAGTGCGGCACTGGGTACATCCGTCTTCGCTAATAACCGTTTTTTCGTAGCGACCCGGTTGGGTCACCGAATTGCCCACAGGTAATCCCGAATTGATATGGGACCAAGGACTAACAGTAGGGTTGGGCAAGTTGTCGCATGGAGCACAGTCGGGAGCTGCATTGTTCAAATTCAGGCCACCATCACATTCGCCCAGCTCTACCGTATGGTAGCAGGAGGTGAAATTGAAATCTATATTTTGAATATCAATACAAATGGTGTCATGGCAAGTATCCGTTGGATTACAAATGTTTATTCCAGTGTAGATCATACAAAGCGTCACCACATCATTGCGCTCAATGGAAGCGTTGAAGGTAGGATCTGTACCTTCAACACCACCGTAAATGGCTTCAAAACCCCAGATGTAACTCAGGATTTGTGTGTTAGGACTTCGGGCGAAAAAAGTGTATTCTGTGCAGTTTTCCACCGTATAATCGATTTCCACGTTGCAGCATTCGCCCGGGTCGCAATCGTCACAGCATAGTGGCCCAATCGTTTTGCAAATGGTTTCCGTACAGGTGTTGTTCAATGCAGGGTCAGTTGCGGTCATGGTCAACGTTACTTCATAGATTCCGCTTCCAAATTGATGGCTTGGGTTCTGAAGGTTACTGGTGGTGCCATCGCCAAAGTCCCAGGACCAATCGGTGACCGCAAGCCCTTGATTGATGAAGGCACTGGCATTGAATTGTTTCAGGCAATCTCCATCGTCATTGAACGTAAAGTCCAGAATGGCGCAAGGGCAGGGCGCACCCGTATTTCGCACCTCAATGTTATCAACGATCATGTCTACCTGGTTGGGGGCAGTGTTGTTGGTCAAAAGGGGATACACCCACAATTGATTGTAATTGGCGTTTGGAGTGAAGCATACCACCACATTGGTCCAAACATTTGGAGCGAAGTTGGCCGCCTGGTTTTGCCAAATAACCTGGCTGGTGGTGGGAACAGGCACTTGCAAAATGTTGGGAGCACCGTCATTGCGTGGAACCAGCCCGGTGGTGGCTTCTAGTTGCAGGGTGGCTCCAAAACCCATCGCATTGGTACGAACCTGGAAGTTGATGGTATAGGTTTGACCGGCGACAAAGTTGAAGTTGTTAAACATGCCTTCACCACCGCCCCACCGCGACCACATAAAGGCAGATCGGGGAGGAGCGCCAAGGGCAGCATGACCGTGCGAAGAACTCCAGCCAGGCACCTGCTGGTTAATCACTGTAGCACTGTTGTTGGGAATAAAGCCCGCTGGCAATTCAAAATCGCCATTGACAATGGTAGAAGCGGGCAAGTTGTTGACACACTGCGCCTGAATAAGATTGAGGGTTCCGATTGAAACGCAACACGCGATCAACCAGCATTTAAGAAATAGTTTGGGTATTCTCATTTCAAAAAATGATTAATTGGGTAAATGGGTGAATAGATTTATAGCTAATCTATTTTTTGAGCAGGCCAACAGGAAGCACCACTTGATGACCGTGCTGAAAAACTCCATGAGTGTGTCGAAATGGGAGATGAACGTGTTGGTGGTAGATAAGCGACTCTTTAGAATACCCTTCTGGTGATGCTGGATGTCGATTTACCCCGATGCCTGATCAGAAATAAGGTTCAAAATTGCTGAAGCTGCTTTTTTACGGGTGGGTTATCGCGGAGATTTATTCGACGGAGTTATGCTATCAACGTTAGCTTGATTCAACAACGAATAGATTAGAGTAAGACAGCATAAGGTGAGGAGGTGAGTCGCTACACGGACTGCTTTTTTACGGCTTTTAGTTTTTTAATTGCCATTAGAAGGTAAAACCTAACCTTTCCTGGGATAAATGCCGCTCATTAAGTATGCTTTGTTCTGCTTATAGAGAGTTGGTGGTAGCTATTCATTGCAGGGATATTCTACTAAGGTAGAATGTTGTATATTTCTTCAGTTCTTCTTATAAACAGTCTTTATGACTTAGCAATTAAACAATTTACAGCATTACTTTACCCCCATGATCGTTTTGAACCTTTTTTCAATTGCAATTCACCGTTCGCTGCTTGTACGCTCCCTGTCGTTAAACATAATTCCCCTACTATCACTGATTTTTATAGCTCTACCGCAGTTGCTTTCCGGGCAAAAAATCACCCAAAGCAGAATTATTGCAAGTGAAGCAGGCTTTTTGGTGTATGGCGTCCAAAATGAAAACCTCCGCTTCGACTTTTTTGACCCTGAATTGAATTTGAAGTCATCTCAGACCCATGATTCTCCATTTCGGAACCCCCAACCTAAAAAAATTGAGTTTCTTAACGATGGATACCTCTTCAAGTATTATTTCAGTCGACTTACAATCGACCCATATGGCAATCAAAAACACCACAAGAACTGGTTTGAGAAGGAAGAAAAACTAGCGTATAAGGAATTGGAAAAAAAGGATGATTTTCATTGGCAACCTCCTTTTTATGGTTCCAAAACCTTCCTTGATGAGCGCTTGGTGCTTCACCGTGGCGACACAGAACTTAGGGTGGTTGTAGAAACCAAAGAAGGCGTAAAAATAGCTAAAATTAGCGCTTTTGACATCAGTGATAGCCCACTTCTAATGGGAGATGTTAGGTTGGAGTGGGAAGCTACGATCGATGCAGAAAAAATCAGAGATTATCAGTGGTATGATCTGGGAAAAGACCACCTCTATCTTGTGACTCTTGAGTTGGGTACAGGAAGCAATAGTCCAAAACATTTGATCCATCACATTGATTTTGAGAAAAAACAAGTAACCTATCGTCGTGAGTTGAAATTAGAAAACGGTGGATTTGTTTCTCTGAGCAAATTGGTATTGAACCCTAAGGGGCAATTGCTTGCTTTTGCACATTACTCCGACCAACCTACCCCTTTTGATCCCATAAGCAAATCCGGAAACTCTTTTGGGTTCAATAACCTTGGAATTGATGGAAGTCCGATGGGATGGTGTATTTTCCAAATGGATCAAAACGGAACAGTAAGAAAAGTCCGGAAACACCCTTATGAAATTCATGAAGTTATTTCCTGTGAAAAAAAGCCAAAGCCGCTTTCCACCAACATAACCAGATTTAGATTTATGAATTTTTCTGGTTTACACTTTGCCGAAAATGGGCATCTGTTGCTGATCGGTGAAAACTTGTTTGTGAACCGGGTCATCCAGCGGGTAGAAACAGCCTCCAGTAGTAGAGTGGTCGATCGTTCCTATTACCGAACGTATGGATTCACCTACCTGAGTCTTGATGAAAATCTGGATATCACTCAGGAAAAGTTCTTCGAAAATTTCTATTGCGAAAAGGATGCCAAAAGTGGAAGGGCCTGGTATTTTCCACATAATATGCAGCAAACCAAGCTAAATGAGCTCCTTATGGATTCTGATGCTCTGAATGAAGATGGCAACCTTTGGATCAAGTACCGAATAAAAGATCTGATACTTAATGAAAAGGATGCTGTGATTTTATTTTCGAGATGGGAAGAAAAAAAGGCGGGCGAAAAGCTCTATCGAATGTTCCTTACTGGGCCCAATGCCGGAAAACCAGAATTTATAAAAGAAACCAATCCAGACAATGTATACCGCTGGTTTTTGAAATCAATTGATACTGCAATAGAATTTGAATCAGCTAAATCAAGCTATACCCTGGGCGAGCTATCCCTTTCCAATCCGTCCCGTTAATGCTAAAGCTAAATTGCACAGCAATAATTTAGAATAGTAAGCGTACCTGAAATAGATAGCTTGAAAGTGGCCAATTTTGCTCGCTTCAATGTGCGATTAAATTCATCTCCCTTTTGGGTTTTGTATGCCGAATCGTCATCGATATGCTTCTGTTTTAAGTGTTCTCGCTATACACATCTGAAGTTGAAGAGCCTTTCAACACGGTTGCATTCGCACAGTTAATTCCTACCTTCCAGGGTTTAGCCATTTGCCGTAGGGCCATAACGATCCAAGACCATGAGGTCCATGTTAGTTCAAGTCCTGTTTGCCGTAACCCATCAATTTTGCAACACCAAATGAGCTTCAGGAATTGGTCTTGAGGGTAGCTATGATGTACTCCTTCTTTGGTACATGCAAAATGAAAGGGGGTGAACCCTTTGGATGGCTTAGGCATACCCTTACAAGCATTCCGGAATATCCCGCAAATTGCTTAACAGAACTTTTGCCCATTGCAGGGGGTACGTGCCCGCGCGCTTACCACATTTCAACTGCTCCACGCGTTTGTCACTAACTATTTTTGGGTTCTACACCGACTTCTTAGCTACCTGTGGTTGAGCTTGAGGTTTGGTAGGATTCTTTGCCGTCGTGGCGGACTTAGTTTGGGGCTTTCGTTGCTTCTTCTCCACCAAGCGTAAATCTTTTACCGCGGCAATCGTCTTGAAGAATCCGAACAGCACAGTAGCCTTATTACCTTCGATGGATGCTACCTCGCCCTTTTCTTTCCCGGTTTTAAGACGAACCATACTGCCCACTTCAATCTTTTCGCGCGCTAATTCAGCTTTTTTACGACGAGCCTCGACTTTGCGGTTTGCTTTTTCGCGGGCCTTCTTGCTTTGCTCTTTCTGCAGCGCTTCGTTTTTGGCTTGTTTGCGCGCGCTATCGCGTTTCTGCTTTTCTTGCGAAGCGGCAATCATCAGCTTTTTAATCAGCTGCTTACGATCGCCGGTTTGGTCATAGTAGTCGAGTAGCGCTTTGTAGCGTCTGCCCAATTCCATCATTTTATTGATCTGATCGCGATCCGCTTTTTCGCTGGCTAGCTGCGCACGCAGCTCCTGCTGCAAATTGCTGTACATTTCCGCTTTTTCTTCGGTAACGTCTAACTCGCGAAGCAACTCCTTTTCCCGCTTAGCCAAACGCTGTTGATCCTTCTGCAAACGCACCAACATCGCATCTAGCTTTACTTTACGTCCATCTAGTTTCTGTCGTGCGGCTTTCAGCAACTTTTTATTCAGTCCAATTTTAGAAGCCACTTCAAATGTGTACGAGCTTCCAGGTTGCCCTACAATCAGTTCGTAAAGTGGTCGCAACGACTCTTCGTCGAAGAGCATACATGCATTTACCAAACCAGGGGTAGCATCGGCCAACAACTTGATATTGCTGTAATGCGTAGTGATGATACCATAAGCCTTACTATCAGTTAGCTGTTCGAGGATAGATTCAGCAATCGCGCTTCCAAGTTCAGGATCAGAACCAGTTCCAAATTCATCGATGAAAAAGAAGGTGGATGCATCGGCAAACTCCAAAAAGTACTTCATCTTCACCAAGCGTGAGCTGTAGGTACTGAGTTCCATTTCAATGGATTGATCATCGCCAATATCAACAAATATGCGATCAAATATGCCCATCACTGTATTCTCATGAGCGGGCAACAACATACCTGATTGTACCATCAATTGCAGCAAACCAAGTGTTTTTAACGCAATTGATTTACCTCCGGCGTTCGGGCCGGAAATAATCAATACTCGGTTATTTTGATTGAGGTGTAAAGTAAGTGGAACTGTCTTTTTTCCTTCCGCCTCATTTTGTAAGTAGAGTAGTGGGTGGCGAGCTTCCAGCACATCCATACTCCGATCTTTGCTGAGGCTCGGCAACTTGGCATCAAGGGCTTGAGCCAATCGCATTTTAGCGCGAATTAAGTCAAGTTCCCCCAGCAATTCGGCTGCGGCATTGAACTCCGGTTGGAATACAGCCATTTGTGCAGTGAGCTCTTTCAGAATGCGATGAATTTCCTGCTTTTCCTCCTGCTCCAGTTCTATTAACTGGTTATTGATTTCTACCGTACTCCCCGGTTCGATGAATGCGGTACGTCCGGTATCCGAAGATCCGTGAAGAATACCGTTCACCTGTCGTTTGTATTCGGAGAGTACGGCTAATACACGACGTTGATTCCATGAGCTTTCGCCAAATTCTCGCAGCCAACCAGAACGCTGAAACTTCCGCATCTCTGCCTGAAACAAGCGACTGGCATGCTGGCGTTTTGAGGAGAGGTTTTTACGGATACGTGCTAATTCTCGCGAGGCAGATGATTTCACCGTAGTGCCATCAATTACTTTATTGATCAACGGGGCTACCTCTTTGCAAACTGTCATGTACTGAACGAGCTTGCCTAAGTTTGGAAATTCTTCGTGCTTACTTTTTAGAAAACGCACTACACCGTTGGCGGTAGAAATGATGTTTAACAGATTTCCAAACTGCGCAGCCTCAAGCGCAGCACCATTTACCGCTAACAACTCACGTTCGGATTGACTATCTGGTGCATCAAAGGCCGGAAAGTATCGCCCCTCTTCGTGCACTCGCAGTAACTCGTGCGTTTGGTACAACGCTGTGGTGATTGCTCGCCGGTCTGATACCGGTCGTAAATCAATCGCTAACTCCTTCCCTTTTCGGGAGCGACATCGCTCCTCCAGCAGCAGGAGAATTTCCTGAAACTGAAAACGACTCATCGTATCTTCCGGATACCATTTCATGGCGCACAAAAATAGCTAACGGGCGTTACGATTGTGTAACGCGCGCTTTTTTTGTTCAAACAGAGGGAAACGGTAATGGTTCTCGAGTAAACCATTTTGTGGAAGCAAATGAGAGGCAGAATGATTGCCATTGCATTGCCTCACGTGCCGACTTTTTTCTGGAAACAACGAACTAGGTAGGGTGCAGTCATAAACGTTGTGGAATGATTTGCCCTTTCTACAACAGGAGATTTTTAAAATGGCAAAACACGTATGTTTTTCCAGTGTCCAGATTCTTGCTAAATCCGATTAAGTGATCTCAAAGCACTTTCTCGAGCCGTTCCAATTACAACCACTTCTGTGCTTCCAATAATTCATTCACCCAAGACGGCTTCACTATTTTCCTTAATTGATAGAAAAATTCTAACCATCTATTTCTTACCTAACTCTTTCAAAGTCAATAAGAGTAAAGAGAGAACGTGGGTGGCTGATTGAAGGCCCATTTTACAAATAATTAGTGTTTCCTGCTCCCTTGGCCTCATGGTCTTCTCCTATCACAATGACTTCCACTTTCTCCTCAGTGGCTTCTTTAGTGTAACGAGGGGATAGGAATGGATTGTATCCTGCTGGATTTTCTTTCAAGACAAAAACCCTCGTAGAGCCATTCATGGACATTTCCACCAACTCCATTCGGGTTTTGCCAGAGACATTTATGTAATAAACGTTTTCATCCATTCCATCTACGTGGTGAATGTTTACTTCAACCTTGTATAGTTCTGCTGACATAGCTGACATTTTGCTGTTTGAACGATGTTTTAGGAGTTTGGTTGCTTTAGATCTATATGAATTATGACGATTTGAGCGGTTTTCCAGATTCGAGAATTCCCCTCAATAGTATGACCTAAAGCTAATGCTATAATAGGATGTAAACTGTATGACGTGCAAAAAAAAAGCCTTTCAGTGCGGAACTGAAAGGCTTTTAAACGGTCGGGGTACCAAGATTCGAACTTGGGACCTCCTGCTCCCAAAGCAGGCGCGATAACCGGACTACGCTATACCCCGAAGAATGTTTTTAGTGTCTTTTAAAAGAACGCCTCCAAACGCTTTGTGCGAATGGAAGCGCAAAATTAAGAATAATGTGGCAAAGAAAAAGAAAATTTCAGCTGCAAATTAGCCAACTAATTCACCTCTTAAAGTCTTGAGCGCCTCTTGGGCTGCTTGAACGTCTGATCCTGAATATTTCCGGCTGTTAGAAAAAATCTTTTTGATAGGGGCTTTGATCCCTTCCAACGAAGTGCGGATGGCCTTAATATCTGCATCGCTTTCAAATACCTCGCACATTCTGAGAAGGCTCTTGTAGCTATCCGCCAATTCCCAAAATTCGGTTCGGGGGGCATTGCCTTCCATTTTTCCGCCCAGCATGCTCGAAGCGAGGTACATGGATTCTACCCAGCCACCAACAGCCATCATGGTAGCAATCTTAGCACGATCTTCTGAAAATAAGTTGTCTTTGGCCTTAATGTAGGCTTGAGTAAGCAGCACCGATTTATTGACAGTAGAATCCTCACTGCTCAATTTTTCCATAATCTTTTCATCAAAGGCTGATTGAATCCCCAGTTTGCCTGCCAAACCATTGATTCCGCTTAAGTAGTTAATCGCACTTTGCGTTTGTCCGAAAGAACTAGCGTACACCATGTCTGAACCAAAGGCACCAAGTGCTAAAGCTTGTTTTTGACTGGTACTGGCGCTGGAGCCCTTACCAGTAGACAGCATGTTGCTTTCGGTAAAAGAAAAGCTGTTATCGTTCAACTGGTTAAATAGATTGGCCGAAGTCTCAATGGTAGAGCGAATTGTACTCAGTTCGTTGAGATAGTCTTTTGAAAGCGAGTCAGAACGTTCGTAATCATAAGCTGGTTTAGAAGAACCAGTTTCTCCTCCGCAAGCGCTCAATACAGCTGCAAATCCGATTATTAGCGACACTGGGACAATGGTGAAGGCTTTCATGGTTTAGTTGTTTATGCAATTAGTGTTGGTTTCAAATGATCACCTACGAAAGTAGCACAATTTTGATTCGAAAAAAGCGGTTTTCTGGCTTTCAAATGGTATAAACTTTGCTAAGGGCCATAAAAAAAGGGCTGCCTCTACTGAGGCAACCCTTCTACTATGTTTTTACGATAGTTGATTACTCAACAATCACACGCTTGGTGTTTTTCTGATCTTGGGAGTTAACAACGCTTACAAAGTAAACGCCTTTTCCAAAGCTTTTCAGATCCATGTTGTGCTGAAGACTTCCGTTCACGTTGATACGTGCCAGAGCAACTTGTTGTCCCAACATGTTGGTTACTTCTACAGTAAATACCTCTGTTCCAGGAGTGGTAAAATTCAAGAAGAACTCACCGTTGTTTGGGTTAGGCACTACTGAGAAATCGTAAGCAGCATCGTCGATCTCATTTACGTTCACACTACCTTGAACATCATAAGAAATGTTGGTAGAGCAGAAGTTGGCGTCAGTGATGGTCACGGTATAGATACCAGGAATGGTAAGGTTGGTCAGGTTTTGGGTAGTAGCTCCTGGGAAACCGGCAGGACCAGTCCAGCTGAAGCTATATCCACCACCACCACCAGTTACGGTATTAATGGTAATCGAACCTGGGTGGGTAGCGTCCGCTACAGTAGCTTGCGCCAGGATGTTCACCGTCTGACAAGCCTCTGGGCGAGTCAAAATTCGCAATTCGGGTACATCACCAATGAAACCCCAGGTATCATCATTACTTACGTCAACAAAAGCGGTTAATGGAGGAGCATCGTCAACGTTGAAGTCCCAGGTAGAAATCCACATTTGGTCAGAAGAAGACAGCAAACGGTAGAATACCAAATATTCACCTGGAGTATCAATAATTACTGGTGTATCGAAAATAATTTCATTGTATTGGTTGAAAGGCGTAACCGCCTGATCAATCACGTAGAAATCAGTTCCACCGGGAAGTTCAGTGAATTGATCATCCATAATACCAATGTCAATAATACCGCCATCGGTAGTTCCGTTTGGTGGGTTGCTGAAGAAGCTAATACCCAAACCAATGATGGTATCAGCGGCAGGGAACTCAAACATTTGCGCCACAGTGTGTACATCAGTACCGGCAGCCCAAGAAATACCACCAGAACTGGTACCACGGTCACGTGCATAGGTAAAGTTGGTTACCGCCAAAGAGTGCGTTACGGTGTCGTCATCTGGAAAACAATCAACAGAGTCAGAAACCGCAATGAAATCAATGTCATAAAAACCTGTTCCGTTGTTGGGTGAAAAGGTAGTAGATACGTTGAAAGAATCTACAGCTAAAGCTCCCAAGGATACAATGTTTGAACTGGTATTCGAATAGGAACCAGTGTTGCTCACGTCTACGCGCAACGAGGTGTTGGGCACACTTGCTTGACCATTGTTGATGATAGCGCCACCAAAGGTCATGTTGAAAGCGTTGGCCTGACGCTCAGGCATTGCATAGTAAAATGCAGTACGGGTAGAATCACCAAAATTACCGTAGTACTCTTGAGTGATAGCAAGATCATTGTCTGGAGCAGTTACGATACGCATGTCATCGATCATCCAGAAGTAAACCCGAGCACGCCATCCAATCTTTACCCAAATGTTTGGCTGATTACCCATAGAACCTGGGAGTTGGATGCTGATGTTTTGTGGGTCTGGACTGGCAGTGTTTGCGGCTACACCATTGTTTACGGTGTAAGAAATCCAAGGACCGTTAGCACTCACATTACTTACCAATACATTGAGGGTAGGAGTGTTGTTGAAACGGAAAGCTTGGGTAAACTCAAGACGAACAGCAGGATTACCTATTGTAGAGATACCTTCGGTTACAAAGTACGAAGCCATGTACTGGTAGGTAGTACCGGAAGGCTGCCCAAAGAGCGTATTGTTGGCAGAGTCAGGATCTACAATTAAGAAACCGTTGCTTGACGTAGCAGAGTTAATAGGAGTACCAGCTCCGGCAAAAAATCCTTGTGAACCTTGGGTTGTGTATTTCCATGGGCAAACACCAGAACTATCGTCCAGGGTCCAGGTAGATGGAAAACCACCAGCGAAATCTTCCGACCAGATGGTGGATGCTCCTGATTCGGCCCCAGGAGTGGTTCCATTGAATTCAGTAACGGTAACATACTCGTCTGGCATTTGGGCGATGATCTCACCAGCAGGAAGGTTGGCCGTCATTTTGGTTTCAGAGGCCTTCTGCAAAGTGGACATCTGTGCCCAACCAGCCCCAGCGACCAGTAAACCAAGCACAAGTGTAAAAACTCTTCTCATAGCATAGGATTTAGTTAGAATTAAGCGAAACAGTTGTTTCCTTATATATAAGGAACATGAATTTTAGTTTAACAATTGATTGAAGTGCCATACAAGGACACAATCCGCCCAATTTGAGGCCGCAAGATAGAAAGTTTTTCGCTCCCGAAAAACATGAAATGGCCCTATCCTTGCTTTTTCACAGACCTTTTTGGACCCTTCAAAGGGTGTTACAAGAGCTTCCGGAATGGACCATAATTTTCCGGTTTAGCGCCTTGCGAGACACGGTGGTTGGCGGTGTATCAACACCTCATTACGAATCTTGGAGAGGGAATCCGATCAAAACGTAATGATTAAGACTTGATATGGTGACACAGTGACACCATCTTTTTGTCATATTCAAACAGATACAAGAAGTGGGAAACACGTTGCTTCAGACCTTCCAAAAAGAAAAAAAGTAACCCGTTTATAGGTCAGGCGATAGTGATCCTATTCGGAATAAAAGCTTGAAATGCTACCATTATATTTAGAGAAGAGGAGAGCTACATTGGATTTTCAATCCACTCAATCCAAAGAATTAAAAATGAAATTTCCAGAAAAGCACTCTGACAAGATAGTAGACATAAGCGGTAAAATGCTTGACATAAGGGCAAAAAAAATCCTTCCCGGGGGAAGGATTCTGCGGAGAGACCGAGACTCGAACTCGGGGAACGCTTGCGCGTTCACAGATTAGCAATCTGCTGCATTACCACTCTGCCACCTCTCCAAACTTATGTAAGAACATATCCTCTTTTTAAGAGGGCCACAAATGTAATCATTGATCTTTTCCCGGCAAAAAAAAATCAAGAGATTGAAAAAGAACACAAATCTGCCTTGATTTGGATCAAATGCCCGTTTAACCGATTTTTCGTGTACTTTTAATCACTGTGAATCCCCATTTGTCAATGATCCGAAAAATAGCCTGGCTGCTGTTGGTCGCTACCGCATGGGTAGCTTGTCAGTCTCCACCTGACCCTACCAAAGAAGAGAAGAGGCCTCGTCCTTCCGATTGGTCTACCGAAAACAAGGTCAGTTTCCATTTGAAAGCGGAGCCCAATGGATTACATCCTACCCATGGCCTCACCGACGATTTGCGCTATTTCATGTTCAATTATACGCAGATGCGCCTCATTCAGGACGACATTATAAGCAATACCATTCGACCTTCACTGGTGCGCAGTTTGCCAGAGACCTCTGCCGACCAACTTACTTTTACCTATGAGTTGCGGGAAGAACCCCGATGGGACGATGGTACACCCTTGACCATCGATGACGTTCTATTTACCCTCAAACTGCACAAATGTCCACTCACCAACAATCCAGGGGCCAAGCCTTACATCAACAACCTGAAAGCATTTGAACCTGTGGCCGAAAACGACCGGGCGTTTCGTTTGGTAATGAAGCAGCCTTATTTTCAAAACGTAAGCTTCCTGGTTGACTTCCCTATCTTACAGCAATCCTTTCACGATCCTGAAAATCAATTAGGTGATTTCACCATCGCTCAGTTTGACGATCCCAAATTCCGAGCTTCGGAATACCCGCAGTTGGTAACCTGGATCAACGAACACAATGACGGAAAATATGGACGCAATCCGGATTTGATGAATGGACTGGGACCTTATAAAATAACTTCCTGGAACAGCGACCAAAGTTTAACCTTGCAAAAGAAGCCTGGGCATTGGATGGACGAGTTGGGGGACGAATCGCCCTTTGAAAGTGCTTATCCTGGGCAAATCACTTTCCGCTTTGTGGAAGACCCCAACGCTATTTTGCTGCAATTCAAACAGCAAGGCTTCGACGGTTCTACCTCAATCCCGGTAGATCAAATGTTGCAATTGCAGCAGGACCCGGAATTCAACCGCAATTACGAGTCGAAGTTTGTACCCTTGTACAACTATACATTCATGGGTATGAATCAAAAACCGGAGGAAAAGAATAGGAACCCGGTATTCACCGATCGGCTCACGCGTAGAGCGGTAGCCCTTTTAGCACCTGCCGATGAAATTATCCAAGTGCTTTATCAGGGGCACGCCAACCGAATTGCCGGAGTGGTTTCGCCATTGAAGCCAGATTATAATACCGAATTGAAACCCTTGAAGCGCAATGCGCAACGTGCCACGGAATTGCTGAAAGAAGCCGGTTGGGCGGATAAGGATCAAGACGGGATCTTAGAACGAACGGTAGCCGGAAAAGACATCCGTTTTACTTTTTCCCTCACTTACCCGGCGGTTTCGGACCGGTGGAAAGACATGGCCCGCATGTTTTCAGAAGCTTTAGCCGAAGCAGGTATCGAAGCTGTACCCGAAGGCTTGGAATTTGGCAATTTTGTAGAAAAACTGAGCAGCCACAACTTTGATGCAGCCCTGATGAGTTGGAGCAGCCAGGCACGACCGGACGATTTTACCCAGGTATGGCACACGGAGTCATGGTCAGGCAGCGGGTCTAACTTCTTTGGTTTCGGCAATGCCTATTCCGATTCGTTGATTGAAGCCTACCGCGCTACGGTAGATGATGACGCACGGGTGCCCATTAGTCAGGCGTTTCAGCAATTTGTGTTCGACGATCAGCCTTATGTTTTCTTGTTGGCCAGCCGCCGAAGAACTGCACTGCACCGCAGGTTTGAAAATCGAGGCATGTATTCAGAAAAACCGGGGGTATTGCTCAACTTCTTACAACTTGGGGAAGTGGCTCCTCGAGGAGCGGCATTCAACCCTTAATTGACCATGCTGGTATACGTGCTTCGTCGGTTGATGATTGCGGTGCCGGTAATGGTGGCCATCTCCCTGGGAGCCTTTTTATTGATGAATGCGATGCCCGGTGATCCGGTAGACCGATGGTTGGCCAGTGGTGGAAACACCCTCAAGAGTTCACCCGCAGCCCTACAATCCGAGAAACAACGCATACGATCCCAGCTGGGGTTAGACTTACCCTTGTTTTATGTTTCTCTCGCTTCATGGGCACATCCTGATACCTTATATAAGGTAACCAATGCGAAGAAAAGAATTTGGATGGGGCGCTTGCTCGAGAACAGCGGCAATTGGGCAGCTGTAGAAAGGTTTGGTCATGCAGCCTGGGCTTATGCTGAGGGAGTGCAACACAGCGAGCAGGGGGAGTACCTGAAAAAGCGATTGAGCAGGATAGTACAAATCTCTGACCTGTCAGAAATGCGCCAGCACCTCGATAGTTTGTACGGAAAAGCCTCCAATGGCTGTTTGCTTTCAACCGATTTGTGTACCCATCAAGTAATCTTTTTGGAGGCTTTCGACAACCTTGCTTCAGGCAGTCAGTGGAAAACCTGGATACCCTGGGTCCATTTTCATCGCGAAAACCGCTACCACCGTTGGTTGTTTGGCGATGGCAATTGGTGGACAGGAAAAGGAGGAACACATTCCAAAGGCCTACTCCGGGGGGATTGGGGATGGTCGATCCGAACCCGTGAACCGGTCGGTAGTCGGTTGATGGGCCGAATTGGCTGGTCGGTGTTTTTTACCCTGTTAGGCATTGTACTTGCTTTGGCCATCAGCCTGCCTTTAGGGGCATGGATGGCCCGAAAGGCCAATCGGTCCTTCGATCGGTGGACCGGAGCTTTAGTGTTGTTGCTCTATTCGATTCCCGTATTTGTAGCCGCAGTGGCGTTGCTCATGTTGTTTGCCAATCCCGATTACTTTTCATGGTTTCCGGTGGCTTTTTTTGATTCCGATAGACTACCTCCTCAAGCCAGTACATGGGATAAATTGTTGGCCCTTTTGCCGCACCTTGTACTGCCCCTGGTTACTTATATTTATGGGGCTTTCGCTTTTTTATCCAGAACCATCCGCATCGCGGTAATTGAAGTGCTACCGGCCAATTTTATTCAAACCGCTCGTGCCAAGGGACTTTCGGAACCACGCATTTTGTTTCGCCACGCGCTGCGCAATGCTTTGTTACCGGTGGTCACCATTCTGGCCCACGTACTTCCTGCTGCACTGGGCGGTTCGGTGCTTATCGAGTCCATTTTCTCAATTCCTGGCATGGGCCGGGAAATGGTCATGGCCGTAGGTTATCGTGATTACCCGGTGGTAATAGCGATTGTGACCCTCAGCGGATTGTTCTCTATTATAGGTTACCTCCTGGCCGATTTAACCTATGCCTGGGCCGACCCGCGAATCCGATTGAGTAAAACTTCGGCATGACAGCAAGGCCATCATCAACGCTTGCCAACCAGTCGCCTTGGAGGCTGAGGCGGAAGTACTTTCTCCGCGCTTCCAGTGCTCGATGGGCTTTGATCATATTGGCCGTGTTTTTTTTCACCGGTTGGTTAGCCCCTTGGCTGGCCAACGACCAGCCCTGGTACATTCAACTCAATGGCGAACACTATTATCCAGCCTTCTCTACCCAAAAAGTATATACCACACCCGAAGGCGAAGTATTGCGCCTCGCAGAAACCGATTGGAAACGCCTGAAGTTTGAAAGTGTCATCTGGGCGCCCATACCTTACGCTCCCGGAAAAACCGATCGTTGGAATGGCTATTTAAACGCTCCTTATAAAGGTCCGTTTGATGCACAATATTTCCAACACCCAGCAGCTGGAAAACAGGCGCTTAGCTGGCGGTTTCGCCATTGGCTGGGCACCGGCAGAAATGGAGAAGACGTGTTATCAGGAGTCATACACGGCACCCGGTCTTCCATGGGCATTGCACTCGGAGCCATGTTGATGGCCACCCTTGTGGGATTGTTGTTGGGAAGTTTGGCTGGTTTTTATGGGGACAACCGTTTTCGTTGGAGCAGAGGAATACTGCTTGGTGTGGCGCTTGGCGCCTTTGGAGGTTTTTTCCTGGTGTTTGGCCGCAAGGCCTGGCATTGGAGCAGTGCTGAGGCAATGGAAAACGAAACCAATTGGGGGTGGGGCCTCCTTAGCTTTTTATTACTGTTGATTTTGGGTGGAGTGTTTGGGAAGGCAAGTGAGAAACTTGGGCGATGGTGGATTGCACCGGTGCGATTGCCATTGGATGCTTCCATGCTACGCTTGTTGGAGGTGTTTCACGCAGTTCCCCATTTTGTATTGGTAATTGCACTGGCTGCACTAATTGTTACGCCCAATTGGTGGAGTTTGGTTCTGGTGCTCGGAATAACTTCCTGGACCAATATTGCCCGACTGGTTAGAGCAGAGCTTTTTCGGGTACGTGAATTGGATTACCTTGAAGCTGCTCGTAGTTTGGGATTAAGCAACGGTCAATTGCTTTGGCGACACGCTTTGCCCAATGCCATATCGCCTTCTATTGTCGCCATTGCCTTTGGTGTAGGCTCTATCATTTTGTTGGAAAGTGGGCTGTCGTTTTTAGGCATTGGATTGCCGCCGGATCAGGTTTCCTGGGGGCAACTCATCCGGAGCGGTCAAAACGATTTCTCGGCTTGGTGGTTAGTGGTATTTCCTGGACTGGCGCTGCTTTTTACCGTCTTAGCTTTCAATTGGATAGGAGAGGCCATGCGCGATGCTTTTGACCCCCGAACCCTACCAGGATCTAAAAGGGTGACCGAAACCACCGAGGAAGAAGTTATTCAGGATATTCAATCCTAACGTGGTAGATGTTCATCAACATCTTTTTAAAGATCTTCTTGATGCGGGTAATGTCTTTAAAAGTAATGTCGGCATTCACAAACTGTCGTTGAGCCGCTTGCGATTCGATGATGTTTTCTATCAGGTTGCCAATGCTTTGCGCATCATGCGTTTTCAAACTACGGGAAGCAGCTTCTACCGAATCTGCCATCATTAAAATAGCGGTTTCTTTCGAGTAGGGAATCGGCCCGGGGTACGTGAATTCACTGTCGTCAATTTCCAGATCAGGCCGCTCCCGCTTCAATGCATTATAGAAATATAGGGTTTTGGTCGTGCCGTGGTGCGTGCGGATAAAATCAATCAACACCTCGGGCAAATTACTTTTCTTGGCCATCTCGATGCCTCGGATCACGTGTCCGATAATGATCTTCGCACTCTCCTGGTAACCCAATTCATCGTGTGGATTGATGCCACCAGCCTGGTTTTCGATGAAAAACACCGGATTCTCCATTTTACCAATGTCATGGTAAAGGGCTCCGGTGCGAATGAGCAGTGGATCGGCTCCAATTTCGTTGGCGGCCGCTTCGGCCAGGTTGGCCACCTGCAAGGTGTGTTGAAAGGTACCCGGAGCTTGTGTCGCCAGGTTGCGCAACAAGGGCGTGTTGGTGTCCGAAAGTTCCATCAGGGTAACGTCCGATAAAAAACCAAACAGTTTCTCAAACACATAGATAAGGGGAAAGGCCATCAGGGTCAAACCGGCACTTCCACCAAACCAGGCGAGGTTCATCCAATCGATTCCGGTAAACTCACCTTCTTGAATCACCGCAAGGGCGAGGTAAGTAATGGAGTAGGCCAGGAAAATGAAGATAGCCGTAACCAGCAATTGCGAGCGCTTGCGGAGATTGCTCAGGCTAAAAGCAGAAATGGTGCCCGCCACCAACTGCAGTAAGATGAATTCAAAACTGTTGGGGGCCAAAAAGCCCACCAAAGTAAGGGTGATGAAATGTACAAAAATCGCCAGCCGGAAATCAAAAAATGTCCGGATCATCATGGGCAGCAAGCAAAAGGGAAGTACATACAACTCCACATTGCGAAATTGTTGGGAGAGCGTGCCCATGTAAACGGTAGCCGTCACCATCAGCAGAATAAAGGTCAGCCGGTTGATCTCATGCAGTGCATCCCGCCGAAAGGTGGACAGAAAAAAGACCAACAGCGAAATGAGTAAGGAAATCAACACCGCTTGACCGGCCAGAACCAACCAAAAGTTGGTGTTACCCCCGATCTGACTTTCGTATTCAATGCGCAAAGAATTCAGTCGCTTGAAACGGTCCTCCGTCACAATATCGCCCTCTTCAATCACCTTTTCCCCTTTTTCTACTTTGCCTTTGGTCGGTAGAATGCGCCCCAAGGCTTCGTTCAAAGCAATGGTAGAAGTCTCCTCATCGTAAAAGAGGTTGTGCTCCAGGTGTTGTTCCAACAATTCGAGCAGCCAGTTGGCATCTTCGCGCTCTCCGGGCTTAAATTCTTCCTGTAAGTATTCGTAAGCACTTTGAAGGGTGAAAAGGTCATCCAGCTGCCCTTCTTCACTCACGTTTTCCCGAATCAGCATGAGGCTAAAATCCGGCGGACGGTTGTCCAGCACATCGTCGAGACTAACGATGCCACGTTCGTAAATGGTTTTTAGGGCGTTAGAACTTCGGCTCAGCCATTCTTTTTTCAATTGGTTTCTACTGTCGCCACCCAGAGGAATGCCCAAAATTTGACGCGGTTTTCCCGGGGCAGATCGCTTCCAGGCAGTTTCAAACTGTTCCTCAAAACGTTGCAGTTGTGCTTCGGCTACTCCTGATTTATAGACAAAATAGGGAGGGATTTCCGCTTCTGCCAGTTGGCGTTCCTCTTGTAATTCGGCTTCCGTTTTGTAGATGCCAAAGCCAAAAGGCGCCTTCAAATCTTCGTGCATCCAAGGCTTACCCCGCTGGTACTCATACTTAAATTTAGTCTCTTTTGGAAAGACAAATAGTATCAGTCCGATGGTAGCCAAGACCAAAAGAGCTTTGAACCAGACGTCCTGCTGGTGGCGAATGGAAGAAAAGAGGTTTTTCATGACCCAGTGAAGCGCTAAAATAAGATTTTCCCGATTTGCAGGAAGCACTGCACGGTTTCCCGGATTGTAGCGAAATACTTAATTTTGCACCTCCAAAACGCACGCTAAATTCCGAAATAAAGTCATTATGAAAGAAGTTTGTATCGTATCGGCGGTTCGTACCCCGATGGGATCGTTCAACGGGGCACTGAGTGGAGTGCCAGCTCCCAAATTAGGCGCTTCCGCGATAAAAGGAGCCTTGAACAAAGCAGGGGTAGACCCTAAAGAAGTCAACGAAGTATTCATGGGAAATGTGTTGCAGGCCGGCCTCGGTCAGGCTCCGGCACGTCAGGCCGCTATTTTTGCCGGCATTTCCAACGAAGTTCCTTGCACCACCATCAACAAAGTATGTTCTTCGGGTATGAAGGCCGTTATGTTTGCCGCCCAAAGCATTATGCTGGGCCACAACGAGGTAGTGGTTGCCGGCGGTATGGAAAACATGTCTTCCGCACCGCATTACCTGATGGGTTCGCGCGGAGGCTACAAATACGGCGATTTCAAAGCCATTGACGGCATGGCCTACGACGGCTTGCGCGATGTTTACAACAACTACGCCATGGGCAACGCTGCCGAGTTGTGTGCTACCGAATGCAATATTTCACGCGAACAACAAGACGAATTCGCCGTGAACTCTTACAAAAAAGCCCAGGCTTCTTGGCAAGCCGGAAAATTTGCGGATGAAGTGGTGCCGGTAGAAGTGCCGCAACGCAAGGGCGATCCCAAAGTGATCGACACCGACGAAGAGCACACCCGGGTCATGTTTGAAAAAATTGCCAAGTTGCGCCCTGCTTTCGTAAAAGAAGGAACCGTTACCGCAGCCAATGCCTCTACCATCAACGATGGTGCTTCGGCCTTGGTGCTGATGAGCCGTGAAAAAGCCGAAGAACTTGGCGTAACGGTACTGGCCACCATTAAAAGTTTTGCCGATGCCGCTCAGGCTCCCGAGTGGTTCACCACCGCCCCGGCTAAAGCCTTGCCCAAAGCCGTTGCTCAAGCAGGGTTAACCCTGGCAGATGTAGATTTCTTTGAGATCAACGAAGCGTTCTCCGTGGTGGCCCTGGCCAACAACCAAATTTTGGAACTCGATTCCAACAAAGTGAATGTGAACGGAGGGGCAGTAGCCCTCGGCCATCCCTTGGGTTCTTCAGGATCGCGCATTATGGTGACCCTGTTGAATGTTTTGAAGCAAAACGGTGGTAAAATTGGTGCCGCCGGTATTTGCAACGGTGGTGGTGGAGCCTCTGCCATTGTGGTGGAAATGGCCTAAACACCGTTCCATCAACATTTGATGTTGAAAAAAAGCCACTTCAGGCCGGAATATTCACGGGCAGGTT
Organism: uncultured Flavobacteriales bacterium; assembly: GCA_937899835.1. Taxonomy (GTDB): domain Bacteria; phylum Bacteroidota; class Bacteroidia; order Flavobacteriales_G; family Salibacteraceae; genus CALCCE01. The sequence continues at coordinate 22,662 of CALCCE010000154.1, forward strand.
TCCGTAATTTCCGGCCTGATTTCTTTGGCTATTAAGCCATTAGCCTAAAAATAGGGGAACTCCCCACCTGCATGAAATACGGTATTTGTCCGTTGAGCGTAGTACCCGGAAGGTTGGAACCAAACGACCGGAGTGAATTGGTCACCCAGGTGCTGTTTGGTGACCATTATAAAATTGTGGACGAACGCGCCAAATGGAGCCGCATTCGACTGGCCAGCGACAAGTATGAATGCTGGATCGATAGAAAGCAGGTACACGAAATCACCAAAGATTTTTATCAAAGCCTCGAAAAGTCGTCTTCCCATCAGGTGAGCCTCGACTTGGTTGGGGTAGTGACACCTGCCGACGGCAGTTCGCCCTTGCCCATCTTAATGGGCAGTTCGCTGCCGGCTTATCAAGAGGGAGCGTTGCGCTTGGGCGACAAGGCCTACCATTTCGATGGATTTTCCATCGATACCAGGCAAAAACCAGACAAATCGAAGGTGGTGGAGCATGCCTACATGTACCTGCAAGCGCCCTATCTCTGGGGAGGACGTGGCCCTTTTGGCATCGATTGCTCCGGGTTTTCGCAGGTTGTCTACAAACTCATCGGCAAGAAATTGCCGCGCGATGCCTACCAACAAGCGGAGATAGGAACCACCCTCAGCTTTGTGGAAGAAGCCGAGCCAGGCGATTTGGCCTTCTTCGACAACGATGAAGGCATCATCATTCACGTGGGAATTTTGCTGGAAAACAACCACATCATCCACGCTTCAGGCGAAGTCCGAGTTGACCGCATCGACCACCAGGGCATCTTCAACGTAGATACCAAAAAGTACAGCCACAAACTGCGCTTGATCAAGCGGATTCTTTAAAGTATCGGTTGGCATCAAAGCAAAAGAGGCGGCCCTTTTCACAGGAACCGCCCCTCTCACGAAATTGCAACCTTCAATAACTTATTAATCAGAGAGTACCACTTTGGTGGTGCCCAGCAGTTGCTCAGATTCAAATACCTGCAGCAGGTAGATGCCAGCAGGAGCCGAGGCAGGAAGCTCAATTGCTAAAGGCATTGTTCCTTGTTGCACCGTTTGCTGGAGGACAATCCGCCCTTGCATATCAGTAAGCACTACGTTAAGCGCTTGATTGGAGACACCAGGAACCTCAAGAAATAGATTCGTTTCGCCAGAGCGGTGCAGTGGTTGTGGGTAAACCCGCAGTTGGCTT
>CALCCE010000155.1 GCA_937899835.1 uncultured Flavobacteriales bacterium
AGCGCGTTCCGCGCAAACGGCACTACCGGTCGCCGAGCGGAGTCCCACCCGGTCACCAAGCATCCCACTACCGGTCGCCGAACGGACTGTGTCAGCCTTTTGGCTGAGTCGAGGTGCCCGTATCTGGAAAAGAAATGCTCAACCGTTGAAAGTGGCACCGCACACCAACTACTCTACGCCGGATCCGGTGGGGTTCAGTTGATCCCACAGAATAGTACTCATGTAGCCTTTGGTGAGAAAACTGGAATAACCTCGTTTGGAAAGGATGTAACTCTTTGACACGATGAAGTGGGTTTCAGCAGCATAAGAGATGACCAGGTTACTCAGGTCGCGTTCGAATTGCAATAGGACTTGCACTTCTTTTTCCGTGAGTTTGCGGTATTCTTTGGTGAGCTTTACCTGTTTGGGGTCGTAGGGTAGGGCGGGTATTTGTTCCCTTAAAAGCATCCCCTGTTCATTGGTTTGATAGGTGGAATACAAGGCATACAAATGGCCTCCCTTTTTCTTCAGGGTCAGGGTATAATAAGAAACCATGGTTGCCATGTTGGTAGGACCGAAATAGGAAGAAGAAAAGACCACAAAATCATGGTTCTTCATATCGCGAATGACTGAAGGATAGGGTTGATAAAAAAAGAAGCCATCCAAATAAATGTTTTTATGGCTCGGGTAAAAAGGATGTTCATGTACCTTTTTGTTGGAATCATTGGGCGTGAAGCGCAGCACATAAGAGCCAGGGGCAAGCGTAAGGTGTTGCTGCCCCACGAAATCCAATTCCTGAAGCAAGGTGTCGTTGACCCAAAAAGGGGGATGGTCTATTTTCATGAATCCATAGAGACCAAAGGTGCCATCTAAGGAAGGAGTCTCATATAAGGAAAAACAGTTGGAGTCGATGGTGATGGTTACCTGATCCTGGCCCAAGGCCGGAACCGCAAGGACAAAAAACAGCAGGAACAGCACCAAATTACTTTTCATAACCGAGGTGTGGTGATCAACCAAAGGTAAAACCGTTAACCAAATGGACGCGCAAAGTAGGTACAACGTACACGGACAGATTTATTTTATGTGCTTGCTATCGCCCACCAGGTGGTGCTTCGGTCGTTGCTGCGCCAGGATCAAATATATCTCGGTAAGCCTTTGAAGGAAGCCCCAGGCATGCGCCACAGATGTGCGCGTCCACGATCAAAAATGATGCCCTTAAAATTTTGAAAACCCATTGCGTGCGATTTTTCCACGCAATGTTGCGTCTGGTTTTGGCACGCAACGGTACTCGTATGATTGGCGCAACGGGCAGTGCGAAAGCAATGGTGAACGAGTTGGTGTGGTAGGAGGGCGGGACCGCTGGTGCTTGGAATGGGAGTGGGGCAGTTGTTTCCCCTGCCTTGACGCTTCATGTCGGCTACCCTATTTCTTAATAGTCTTGCTTAAAAAAACACCTTCCTGATCATGGGAGGGGTAGGTGACTTCAATGGAGTTACGGTCAGAACGGACGTTAACCAAGGCCATGTCAATGGGTCCTTGGGAATACCAAACATCGTAATGGCGCTCAAAAATCAGCAGGTGGCGTTCTTTTACCTGATAGATACAACAGGCAGCTAAAAAACCACGATAGGGTGTGGAAATAATGATTCCGTCTTTTTCAAACCTTGTAGTGTTTGGCATCACCGGAAAGAGCAGCACCGATAGCACCATGCCCCAAAACACCCCACGAAAAATCAATCCGATGCTAAATAAAAACCCGGTGAGCGCATAAATGGAAAAGTAGAGGAGCTTTCTCCGAAAGGGCTTGAGGTAGAAAAAGAAAAGGGCCAGCCCACTGAGCGCAGTCAGCAGTTGAATGCCCATTTCCATACGGCTTTCAAGGCTGTAGGCGATCGCATATTTGCTAATAGAATTCAATACTGCGATGGCAAGAGCAGTAAAGTGAAGGCGCAACAATTCTATCCGAAAGCGTTTTTTCATGGGGGGGTGACACCGAAAAAATGTCCTGCAAAGGTGGATGAATCCGGTAGCTAAAAGTAACACTTCCAACTAAAAATCTTCATTGGCAGAAGGGGGCACTTCAATGCGCAGGAATTGCAGCCAGCCAGAACATCTCGTGATAAAGGAAAGGTAGCCGAAGCCATCAGGCAGCCCTGCCGCCTTGGAGCAGCTTCCTCCCGAGAGCCGTATCGAACAAGGGTTTGAATGCAATTTCCAGTCGTGGTGCCACTGGGGTCACCAGGATTTTCGGTTCCGGAGGGGCTTGAGGCGAAGAAGTAGTGCCCACTTCAGGCGCAGTTGGTTCGACGGGGGGCTGTGCCATCGCCTTTCGTGCTTTATCGGCTTTTACTTCAGCTCTTTTGGCTTCTAAAAGTACTGCGGCCTGTGCTTCAGCAGCTTCCAGCAACACCTCTCGGGAGGCAATTTCCTGTTTTAGCAAGCGAATTTCGTCCTCCATCACCATGGTGAAGCCCTGAAGCCAACGCAAAGCCATTTGGTCTTTTTGGTGGTGGGCGTCTTGGTATTGTTGGAGAAAAGTGATTGCATGCTTGGGATCACCCGTTTTTTCGGTTAGGAAATCAACGATGTCTTGACAGTGGTCGATCTCAATTGCCAAGGCTCCGAGGGTAGTCCGATCGATGGCCAGGCAACGCTTCACGGTGGCCAACTCCCGCTCTTTGTAGCGCAAGCGCTTATTCAGCTTGTCCAGGGCATCTTGGTGATGGTAGCGAAGGTATTCGTAATCGCGGTGACCTACGGGCAAGGCGGCCGTATCGTCGGGCAATTCCTGCAAGGTATTTTCGCAGCGGTAGGCTTTGGCCACCAAGGCTTCGGCCGATTTTTTCGTCAGGCGCTCCACGCCTTCAATTAGTCGAATATCGGGGCATTGGGTGCCCTTTTCAATGCGGGAAATGGTGGACGGATGAATACCCAACAGCCGGGCCAGCCGTGCTTGGCTACATTTCAAAACTTTGCGGGCATTCTTAAAAAGTTCGGGTTGGGGAGATCGTTTGTACCTCATAGCATTTGATTTTTAGAAATGTCTTGCCGCGCTTAAAACGCCTAAAATATGCCTTTATTGTGTTTAAAGGCGTATTTTTTTTCATAGCCGGGGACAAGCAGGTCATCAAATCAATTGCCCAACTACTGCCAGGTTGCTTTTCCAAACCACTCCGTCGGGGACAAAAAGACTCCACGATTTGTCCCCGGTGGACCCGTGAATCTGTCCCCGGGCATCGGCCAATCGTGTCCCCATCGAATGGCAAAGACCGTCTCCGCTGGAATGCCAATCGTGTCCCCATCAAATGGTAAAGACCGTCCCCGCTGGAATGCCAATCGTGTCCCCGGCTTCTGGTAGCGGCTGTCCCCAGCCACTATCAGAAAAAACGTTGCGTGCGATTTTTCCGCGCAATGTTGCGTCTGCTTTTGGCACGCAATGGTGCACGGGTTTTTTAGGCGCATCCTTTGGCGCTTGTGCTTTAAGGCAAGAAGATTCAAACAGTTTAACGTTTTAGGACGCAATGCCTTGTAACCAAAGCATTTTGAGTCAAAACGGGAGGAGAAATAAGAAATATTGAAATAGAAAATCGGACCACTCACTGAAGAGCAGTCCGATTATCGTTGAGCTTAAAGCTCCTGTAACAGTTCAATGTGCAGTAAGAGCAACTCCATTTCCAACTCAGTATCGTGAAAAGGGAAAAGTTTCATTTGCT
>CALCCE010000156.1 GCA_937899835.1 uncultured Flavobacteriales bacterium
GTAGGAATCGCTTTGTTCCTGAGCCACTTAGCCAAGTTTGGAAAAAGTTGCTCCATGTTGCGGGCCAGTTATCCTTCTTACCACATCAGCAAGAACAAAATTGAGCTCACGCCCGAAATTGATGTAGACAAGGTATTGAAAGCCATTCATAAGAAATACAAGAGTTATCCGGTGAATACGGTAGACGGAGTTAAAATTGAATTTGAAAGTGAGTGGGTACACTTGCGCAAATCCAACACCGAACCCATCATTCGCATTTATACCGAAAGCTCCAACCTTACCACTGCTAACAATTTGGCCAACAAGATCATCCAGGATATCCGGGAAGTGATCAAATAAGCTACTGTTGTAACTTTGTAAAAAGGTCCCCTAATTATGAAGATCTATTTAGACAACGCTGCTACTACCCCCATTGACCCTGAAGTGGTGGATGCCATGATTCCAGTGATGCGGGAAGACTACGGGAATCCGTCTTCTACGCACAGTTTTGGACGCAAAACACGCTCGGTGGTTGAAGTAGCCCGAAGAGAAGTAGCGCAACTTTTACACGTATCTCCGGGAGAGATTTGTTTTACCTCTGGGGGAACAGAGGCCGACAATATGGCCATTCATATTGCGGTAGATCAATTGGGCATCCGGCACGCGATCACCTCTCGCATCGAACACCATGCAGTAGGGCATACCCTCGAAAACCTGGCGAAAAAAGGGAAAATAGACATCAGTTACGTCAAACTGACCGAAAATGGGCACGTCGATCTCGACCACTTGCGTGAACTGTTACGTCAACATCCCCGGTCATTTGTTTCGCTGATGCACGCCAACAACGAAATCGGCAACCTTTTGCCACTAAAAGAGGTGGGCGATTTATGCAAAGAATTTGAGGCCGTCTTTCATTCGGATACGGTACAGACCTTAGGGCACTACCATTTAGACCTGCGCGAATTAAACATTGATTTTGTGACGTGTGCCGCGCACAAGTTTCACGGACCCAAAGGAGTTGGGTTTTTATACATCAATGAAAACATCAACGCCAGCCCTTTCATTCACGGAGGAGCCCAGGAGCGCAACCAGCGGGGCGGAACTGAAAATGTATACGGAATTGTAGGCCTTTCTAAAGCCTTGCAAATCGCACTGCGCGACCAGGAAGATCACCAAAACCATGTGCAAGGGCTGAAAAGCTACATGATTGCTCGCTTGGAAGAGCTTATTCCCGGGGTAGCTTTCAATGGGGATGCCAAAGGAAACTCGCTCTACACCGTGCTGAATGTCTGTTTTCCACCTTCCGAAAAGGGAGATATGCTGCTTTTTAATCTGGACATCATGGGAATTGCGGCTTCTGGTGGAAGCGCTTGTAGTTCGGGCAGCAATGTGGGTTCACACGTTCTCCAAAACATCAATACTGATCCAGATCGCCCAGCAGTGCGTTTTTCATTCAGCAAGTTCAATACTCAGGCAGAGATAGACTATTGCTTGCAAGTATTAGCAGAACTTTTCGCAGTACCTGTTCAATCGGAGTAAAGCAGTTGCAAGTCACCTTTTTAGGCACCGGAACATCTCAAGGCGTACCTGTAATTGGTTGTTCTTGTGAGGTATGTGCCTCTGCCGACCCACGTGACAACCGGCTACGGTCCTCCGTATGGGTGCAAGTCGACGGTTTATCCCTGGTAATCGATACCGGCCCCGACTTTCGCCAGCAAATGCTGCAGGCAAAGGTGAAAAACTTAGATGCAGTCCTGTTTACCCATGAACACAAAGACCACCTCGCCGGGCTCGATGATATTCGCGCCTACAACTTTATTCTCCGGCGGAGCATCGACGTGTACGCTACGCCACGTGTTCAAGAGGCATTAAAACGCGATTTCCATTACATTTTTGCCGAAGACAAATATCCAGGTGTACCAGATGTGGATTTGCACACCATTGGCAATGCTGCTTTTGAGGTAGGCAACGTACAGGTGCAGCCCATTGAAGTCTTGCACTATCGCCTGCCGGTGCTTGGTTTCCGCATCGGAGATTTCACCTACATCACCGATGCCAACTATATACCCGACGAAGAAAAAGAAAAGATCTACGGGTCGAAAGTTTTGGTTCTTAACGCCTTGCGGAGGCAAAAGCACATCAGCCATTTTACCCTCGAAGAAGCCTTGGAGGTAGCCCGGGAGTTGAACCCCGAGACCACCTATTTTACCCACATTTCGCATCAGTTGGGTACGCACGAGCAAGTAGCCAGGGAGTTGCCCTCCGGAGTAGGTTTGGCCTACGACGGCCTCACCATTTCCCTTTGAAAAGAGTCGGGGCATCCTCAATTAAGAGAACAACCCGACAATTTCATTCAACGCTACAAGACCTGAATGGTGACGGTAGCATCTTGTGTGAGCACCAATCGATAGACTACGGTTTCGTAGCCAGGGGCGTGGACCAATAGATCATACGTATTGGCCGAAACGTTTTCGAATCCAAAAGAACCGTCCGATTCGGTGTAGGTTACTGCAATCGGACTGGCCTGACCGGCTTTGTACAATTCTGCAGTGGCTCCCGATATCGGAGCATCACTAAGGTCCAACACCATACCATCAATAATCAAAGGCGGATCATCATCTCCACCACCGGAAGCAAACGCAGGGGCATGAATGGTAAGGGCAAAAAAGAGAAAGAATATTGGGGTTGAAAAAAGCTTAAACATGATTGTGTTGTAAAAAGATTGGACATACCTCTTCCGGGTCGCGCATCGAGGCGCAACAAACAGGGAATGAGGGGAAGTGACTCCCAATCAGATGTTCGGGGGGGAGGAGCGAGTAAGGCATACCTATTCCAGGTGGCATGGTGGCCACAACAAAGGCATCAAGGATGGTTTTCAATCCAAAATGCGGTTGGAAATAGTCGAGTAGGGCGGGACAGCCCAATTGCCTAATTCAAGTCTAAGAAAAGGGGTGGAGTGTCATACGCATTGGGGCTTTGGTAGTCAAACAATAGGGAGCGAAACTCCCGATACTTCATTCGGTTGATTGGAGGTCACGATACGAATGTGCGACTACCTTCCCAAGAATTCAAATATGATTCACCACCGAATGGCTCGTTTTTCTGAACGTAGAAAAACTTGCCATGAGCGTAAAAATACGTGTACGTATTCTTAAGATTTTGCTCTAAGTGCTTTAAAGAGCATTTTGGCGGTTGCAGGATTTGTGGCCAGTGGCTTATTGTACACATCGCAAAGCCGCATCAACATGTAAATGTCTGGCTCATGGGGATGCTTGCCCAAAGGGTCTCTAAAAAACAGCACCATGTCCACCTCATTATTGGCCACTTGAGTAGCAATTTGAGCATCTCCACCGAGCGGTCCCGAAAGCACTTTTTCTACTTTTAGTCCAGCCTCAGCAACGTGACTTCCTGTGGTTCCTGTAGCTACCAACTCAATATCGCTTTGCTTCAACAGGTCGAGGTTGGTGAGCAAAAAATTCACCATTTCTGCCTTTTTCCCATCGTGCGCGATGATTGCAATCTTCATAGTAAAACTTGACTTGTGGCCTTTCATAGGCCTTGTTATCGGCAAATGTAGCCGCTTTTCTCAGTTTCAAAAGGCTCCCAAATGACAATGGAAGTAGAAATAATGTTCCCTTAAAATTGGAAAAACTCACCGGTAACACCATCAGAAGCAACGCTCCTTTCCCTAAAAATTGGGGGAAAAGGCACTCCTGTTTGAGTAAGAAAAATTGAAAAAATAGTGAGCTCCTTTTCTCCATAAGAAAGCCATTAAGGTGAATGCGTGTGAGATATTCCAGCGTGGAGGCAGTCCTTTGGTTACGTAAGTTTTCGAAGGATTACGATTGCCTTCTCCTGCTAAGACATGGAGGTTTGTACAACGTAAAACCCTAAATCCTTTATCATGACGAAGTTGAAAATAAGCGTTCTACTATTATCTGCAGGTATGTTGGCCTTTGTGGCGTGTAAAAAAGATGATGGCAATTCAGATCCGATCGTAGTAACGCCAACCAACCCATCTAATCCAACCCCTGGACCCACCCCAACCACGATCAATGCCTTGGAATCGACAATTGCCAACTATCGGCAAGCTGCAACACAGTCGTTCACCATTTCTTCTGCCAACAACGCTGCGATATCTACCAACAGCGGCTCTACCTTCCAATTCTATAGCGGTTCCTTCCAAGACGCCAATGGCAATGCCGTTACCGGTTTGGTAGAAGTTGAAGTCTTAGAAGCTTTTGGTTTTAAAGACATGGTATTGAACAACATGCAAACCCTAACGGATCAAGGGCAACTGCTCAGTTCGGCCGGAGAATTTAGAATCACTGCACGTCAAAATGGGCAGCCTTTGCAATTGTTTCCTGGAGCTACCATCGATGTAAGAACGCCAGTGCAAACTGCTACACCAAACCCTTCGGCCATGATGTTGTGGAACGGCGATGAAGGGCAAAATGACCTTGAATGGCGCACGGCGGATGTAGAAAATGTAGCGGTGCAGCCCGATTCCGCTATTGGCGGCAATGGAATGGTCTACACCTTTGATCTGGATTCCTTAGACTTTTTCAATTTGGATGTATTTATGGGACAAGGAGTATCCAGTACTTCATTTGCAGTAAACCTACCCTCTGGTTACGATAATACCAATACCATGGTATGGTTGGTTTTTCCGAACCAGAATACCATTGCCGCACTTAGTAACTTTGATGCTACTGCCAACCAATTGAACACTGGTAGCTGGTATACGGTTCCGATTGGTTTTGATGTGGAGGTAGTTGTATTGGCAGATTTAAACGGCACTTATTTTTACGCTAATTCCAGCGTTACGGTAGCCAACAATCAAACCGTAACCATTCCCAGTTTGCAGTCCACCACAATCGCGGCTTTTGAAAGCTTTCTGGATTCCCTTTAATGCGATTTGCCACCTTCGATTGAAGGGAGGTGGCAAATTTTTCTCTCTGTAAATCAATTGATTGTGGAATAATATTTGGTTTTATAATTTATTTCGAAGGAAATTTTACGGTTGGGCTTCTGTAGGGTATGGCTTAGAACTTTACTCTGAATCACGTAAATACCAACCAGATGAAGAAGAGGATCAATCTCCCGGTTTTGGTTTTAAGCCTGCTTGTACTAAGCTCTTGCCAAAAAGACGATGGACTAACCCAAGAAGATACGCTTGGAGCAACAGCCAACGGTTCCGATCCAACGGACCCGATACCCCAAGAAATTTGGCCTTATTCTTCCTACAATTATGAATTTCCCGATCTGCCGGCTCATTTTCAAACCGCTCAGGTAAGAGGGTTCGACAATACGCCAGCCAACAACCCCATCACCAATGAAGGCGCTACCCTTGGCCGGGTGTTGTTCTATGAAAAGGCCATGTCGCAGAACCAAACCATTTCCTGCGCTTCTTGCCACCAGCAAGAAGTGGCCTTCGGTGACCCCGCACCACTGAGTGATGGCTTTACTGGTGGACAAACCGGCCGCCACAGCATGGGTTTGGTCAATTCTACCTATTATGAGCGTGGCCGTTTCTTTTGGGATGAGCGTGCCGCTACTTTGGAAGAGCAGGTGCTCCTGCCCATTCAGGATCCGGTAGAAATGGGAATGGACCTTGAAACCCTGGTGGAAAGGTTGGAAGGCCTCGATTATTACCCACCTTTGTTTGAAGCCGCTTTCGGTTCCTCTGAGATCAATTCGGAGAAAGTATCGCTGGCCCTGGCGCAATTCATTCGCAGCATGGTAAGCTCCAAATCAAGATACGACGAAGGATTGGCTATGGTAGGGCGCATCCAAGCCAACTTTCCTAATTTCAACGCAATGGAGAACCTCGGAAAAAACCTGTTTGTACAGCATTGTGGAACCTGCCACCAAAGTGCGCTGGGACCAGGTGATGTGCGCAGCGATGCCATCTTTCATATGGCGGTTCCTTTGAATAATGGGCTTGATGCGGTGACCACCGATAGAGGATTTGGTGCCGTTACCGGAAATCCTGCTGACGATGGTAAATTCAAATCCGGGTCCATGCGCAACATAGCCGTTCAGCCACCCTACATGCACGATGGACGCTTCCCTACGCTTAGAGCCGTCATCGATTTCTACAGCGAAGGCGTGCAAAACCATCCCAACCTTTCTCCACCCTTGGGTGGCGGAGGCCCTAACGGGGGTGTGCGTCAAATCAACCTGACCAACCAGGAAAAAGAAGCCTTAGAAGCCTTTTTAAATACCATGACAGACAACGAATTTTTGTCGGATCCCAAATTTTCGGATCCTTTCAAACAATAAGTTTCCTTTCGCTTCCTGATACGAAAACGGAGCTGATCATTCCTGTATCGGCTCCGTTTTCACGTTTTGTATGGCGTACTTTAACAAAACAACTCCGTTGGTATAGCTTTCGGTAGACATCAACTGGAGCGAATGCAATGCCTCGACCGCTCCAAAAGCGGGTATGCCTTTTCCCAGCAAAATAGGATTCAACTTTAGCCAACATTCATCAATAAGATTTGCGGACAAGAGCTGGCTCGCAAGATCACCTCCGCCACAAAGCCAGATTGGCCCACCATTGTTTTGTTTCAGGTCGGCAACGAATGAAGCTGCACTGCGGTTTACCACTTCTACCTGGGCTCCATCGGGTAGCGAAAGTGATCTTGAAAACACCACGTTACGCATATTCGGATAGGGAGCCTCACCCGGCTGAAGCCCATAGGCATAACCGAAGGTATACGTTTTGCGCCCCATCAATACCGTGTTGAATGCGTTTAGACTTTCATAAAATGCCGAGGCGTGAGGCCCGTCCATTAGAAAACCATCAACACTCCCATTGGAATGTCCGATGAATCCATCTAAACTGCAAGCCACCTGATACACCAATTTTCCCATGCTGTTTTTGAGCCCAAAGCTAATGGGGGCGCGGTGCTGAGTCTTGTAAAAATTTGACCTCCGTCAGAGCAAAGGGGATTTCAGCGATAATACGTGCGCATACTGAGGACGATGCGCTATATATTTCCCTGGTGAAACTCCTGAAAAAGACTTGAATTCACGACTGAAGTGTGCCTGATCAAAATACCCCAATCGAAAAATGGTATCGAATGGATCTTTGGGAGCTTGGCGAAGTGACAGGAGTGCTTGGTTGAAGCGCTGAAGCCGCTGAAATTTTTTGGGTGTGAACCCAATTTGGTTTTGGAAGCGCTGGACAAAATAGCGGTGCGAATAGCCGGTTTGCTTCACCACATCAGCAATGCTCAACGAAGAATTTTCGAGTAAGCGACAAGCCCACGCCACTGCATGATCCATGGCCTGCTGCTCAAAAAATTGCCCTAACCATGCAATTGTAATTTGCATCAATTCCTCTCCTGAGTTGTGTTGTGCTAATTCATTGATCTTACTGGCCATTGCTTTAGAAACAGACGATACCTCCTCGGTTTGATTCACCAGCGTTGCTGCACCCGGTCCTACAAAATGGCGAAAACCCAAAGGTGTGAATTGAATGCAAAGTGTGCTGGCTTGTTGCTCCGAGCGGTACAAAATGGGTTGTGAGCGCAGTCCGGTAAAATAGGCAACGGCATGATGCTGCGCCCTGCCAAAAGGCGCTATAACTTGCCTTGAAGGACCTTCTAACGGAACAATCAACTGGGCGGTTCCATCCGGCATCAATAGCTCATAAGGGTTAGATCCCGAATAGCCGCAATACCAAATGACGGTGCGTACAAATGGAGCAAGACTGGCTGGTGCTGTTCTTACAAGGAGTTTCAAGTAGACAAATTTAGAAGCTTGAAAACACAAAATACAGAAAGATGCTTTGTATTTTACGACCCATGGACGCAGTTTTCCCACTATCAAACGGTTCCAAGTGGAACGACAACGAGTTGCGCTATACCTTGCGGAGCTTGCATCAAAACTTTACGCCACTCAACAAGATTTGGATTGTTGGAGGGCACCTGCCGGCTTGGATAAAAAATGCTCGCCACCTGCCTTTTGCCGATCCTTACCGATCCAGCAAAGACGCCAACCTGATTACAGCCATTATTATTGCTTGCCTTGAACCCGATTTGAGCGATGATTTTCTTTTTATGAGTGATGATCAAATGTTACTCCGCCCCTTAAATCCTTCCGATTTTCGTCCCTATTGGGTAGAAGACATGCAGCAAATTAGAAACTGGGGGAAAAGCAAATGGCAAATGAGTTTGCGCTCTACTTACGATCATTTGTCGGTAGAAAAATTACCCACTTACAACTACGAAGGCCACGTTCCTTATATTTTCAACAAACACCGCTTTCCACGATTGATGTTGAACCACGATTTTGGCTACGGCTATGGCTACACCATCAATACCTTGTACCATAATCAATTCGTCGATCCTGAAACTTACCCCGATTTTAAGCATTTGAAGGTGCATAATTTCAGAGCAGGTTTTTTCGGCAATAAAGCGAAACACCGCATAGAAGATTTAGAAACCAAGTATTTTCTTGCTTTTGACGATGCCGGTCTTACGCCGGCCTTGAAAGTCAAAATCCAGGAAAAGTTTCCCAGCCCTTCGCCTTTCGAGTAAAACAGATTATTCCGGAGCCACCACCAGCCACTGGTGTTCGGTGGTCAAGCTATTGGAGAGTTCCAAAAGGTATAGTCCCGAAGGGAGATGATGGGTCGATAAACGCAGTACATGGCTGGTTGGCTTCACCGTTACCTGTATTTCTTTTCTTTGAAGGTCGAAAACACGAACGATGGTTGGCAGAGGCCCTTCGGATGAAATGCCCACCCAAGATGTAGCGGGATTGGGAAAAATTTTCCAATCGGAATTGGATTGAGAGGACAGTTCTTCCGCTCCGGTAGTTCTAAAAAAATTGACCGTTGAAAGATCGCAATGCACTTCCAGGTTCTCCGAATAATACCAATCGCATACTTCACCCACCGCAGTAACAACAGTAGCAGAAAGCGAAACAGGGTAGGTGCCAGGCTGGGTGTATTGGTGAACAGGTCTTGGGTTGTTGGAGGTATTGCCATCACCAAAATTCCACTCTAAATGACTGACCGTTCCGTTGGCGGGCAGGTGCAGGTTGGCCCTGAATTCGGTGTAACAGTTCAAGGGCCATAAGTCTGGGCTACCGGACAAAAAGCACCCTTGATCATTGGCGGGAGCACAACTGCCCACCACCAAGGTGGTGCACCAGGTATCGGTGCAACTGCCTCCGTCTTTTGATTTCCCGTGAACTACCAGGCAAACATCATACGTGCCAGTGCTGGCATATTGGTGAATGGGGTTTTTCAAGTTGCTGGAGGTGCCGTCTCCAAAATCCCAATCCCAGCTTTGGGCAAATGCACCCGGGCGCACCCAGCTAAGGTTTTCAAATTGAACCTGACAGTTGGCGGCAGGGTGCTCCGTGTAGTCAAAGTACGTTGTAAGGTTACAGGTGCCAGTAGGAAATTGCCCAGGACGGCAGGCAACCCCCGTTTGTTGCAAATTAGCTTCGCTCCAAAGATTGATCCGCTGAGGATAAACCAGCAGACTCGAATGCATGCGGTGTACTTGATCGGGCGTGAACACACTCATGCACTCACTCCGGATGTAGTCCATGTAATTGTGTTGCAGCGGCAAAGTAGTTTCAGGGCAACCGGAAAGGTTTCGACTCCTGCAGCCTAAAAAATTCACCGGATAATTTACTGGTGGGGTGTCGCAACAGTAATCGCCTTGTGTTTGGCAATTGCTTTCATTGCAGGCATTGGGATGCAAAACGTGGAGCAGGTTAAAGTAATGGCCAACCTCATGGGCAAGAAAAGTACCGGCTTGCGCTTCAGGGAAACAAGCACGGCAAATGCCCGGCACCCCAAATTGCCGATAGCTCATGTAAATGGCCTCCCGTTGCAACGGTACAATGGAAGGATAATACGTGTAAGAACCCATGGTGACATCCAGCAAAAAGACTTTGAGGTATTCACCACCCGATAGCCCGGTATATTGATTGATGGTGGTTTCATGGGAAGCATTGAGAAAACCAAAACCGCCGAAGGCTCCAAACACCGGATCATTGACATAAATGATTCCCGGATGGTGCGCTACCGAATAACTGTCCACGATCGTAGGCCCATCGGGAAGGGGCAAGGTGTGGCCATCTTTTTGGGTGGCCAAACAAAATTGAATGTGGTAAGGCGCAAAATCCCGATTCAGTTGATCCAACTGTGCCAATACTTGTCCCTCGCGAATGGCAAAGGGGTTGTTGTTGTGAAAAATGTAGAATACAATAGGAATCAGGTAAGTATCCGGTAAGTCTCGTTGGTAATATTTACCCGGGCCAAACTGTTCCAGCACTTCTTGTTGATTCAAACCCGGCAGGTTTGGAGTTTGGCAGTGCGAAGCCTGTCCAAACCCTTGAGGGAAATAGGAGAGCCAGGCAAATAGGGAGAAGAGGAGTAAGAAAAGGGACATAAAAATGCTTAGAACCTACTTTTGTGAGACGCATTTGCAACAACGAGAGTTTCCCGAGTCGGACAGAAAATTTTATCAAGTATTGTGCGGTCTACTCATAGGGTGATGCAAAAAAAAAGAGGTTAAGCGATAGGGCTTAACCTCTTTTGTATAAGTTTATATGGATGCCGATTGATTAGCGGACAATCAACTTCTGGGTGCTCACGGGCTCACCATCGCGCTCAACTTGCACGAGGTAGATACCTTGATCGTACCCTTCTAAGTTTAATGTAGTTTGAGTAGCACTAATGGGGGCCAGCATCACTTGCTGACCAACGATGTTACTTAAACGAACCATATAATTGGCGTTTGCAGTCATTTTGTCCAATTCAACCGTTACCTCATTAGAAGTAGGGTTAGGGAAAAGCTTCATGCTCTCGTTGCCGGCTACCAATTCCTCAGTACCAACTGGTGTAATGTTGGAGTTGTCGATACGAATAACGTGGCGCAGAGCACGGTCCGTAAACCAAATACGACCGCTTTCGTCGATAGAAACACCAGTGATTTGGTTAACGTAGCTTGATCCTGGATCGATGGTTCCAACCAGACTTGGGTTCTCATCATCGGAAATGTCGTAGATGCGAATCAGGCCGGTGGCGTAATCAGAGATAACAAGACGATCACCTGAAATGTCGATTCCACAAGGACGATCTACATCGGTCAGGTAAACTTCCCAGGTAACACCAGTCATGTTGGAGTGCTCAGAAATGGGCTCACCATTGGCCGATGGCAAGGCATTGCTCACACTACCGGTGGTAATGTCCATACGAAGCACACGAGAGTTGCCAATGTCGTTGATGTAGAGCCATTTTTTATCATCATCCAATACCATGTGGCTTGGAATGTCAGACAAACGGGCTACTTGAACTTCGGTATAGCGCTTAATCCGACCATCGGAGTGATCAGCCTGGCCTGGGCCATGATCATCTACAAAATCGTAGCGGCAAATGTTGCCATTGTATCCGTCGAACACCCAAAACACGTTGGCTACCTCAGCAGCAATACCCATTCCGTAAGGACTCTGGTGCAGCATATCGAGGTGACTACCGTTCATGGCACTGGTCGGAGGGTTGCCCAAAATGCCGTAGATATTCAAGTCGCTTGACCATAAAGAAGGACCAGTGAACGTAGAGCCGTTGTGGTTGGCATCTAAACGTCCTTGGGCAGTGCCCCAGTTACCGTTTTCACTAAAGGCCATTGAAGAACCACTGGCGAGAAAGTGCCAGGAGTTACCGTCTTTTCTATACTGAGCAGTTTGGGTATCGGTACCTGCATCAGAAACAATCACTGTAGTTCCACCTGAATTGGAGGTTCCCATATTTAAAATCCACAATTCGCCTTGACGCGTGGGGTGCCAGTCCAGGTCAACTGCATTAGAAACCTGATTGGACACATCGACGATGGTCGTGTAATTGTTACCAGCTGAATTGGTAATGTATTCATCCAGGGGAGACTGCGCAGAAGCTACAAGAGAGCCACTTAGGACAGCTAACATGGATAAGCGTAAGGATTTCGTCATATATCCGGGTATTAAATTTGGTTAATGTCGTTTATCGGTTTGGAGCAAAGAACTAACTGTAATTGAACACAGTTTGTTCCTAACAACTCGCAAATTAGGAACTAACGAACGATTCTTACACTTTAAATCCTTTTAATTATAGGAAGGCAACCTCCCAAGGGTTTCAAGGTTTCCTACAGGGTGCTTTTATCACTAAAGGTGCCTCTAATCGGTTTTTAGGATTGTTTTGATTCTTTTTTTCATGAAAGCCAAAGCCCGTTTTGATGGTTTTGAACGCTGAATACCGGTTGTAGTTAAAACCAATGTGAGCGCAACATCGGGTGATTTCAATTCTTGTCACACACCTAATGAATAGAATAAGCAATGGGGTTAAATGCTGTTTAAATGGCTTTATCGGTTGTTTTCATCCATTTAGTTATCAAAATAGATAGTAAGACTATCGGGTTTGCATTCTTGTGAATCGAAATCGACCTCACTCCGGCACTTTCTTGGAAACTCGGCCATTGCCATTAACAATCACTTGTTAAGAAAACCAAAGTCTGAGACTCCAAACAAGTGGGGGCAAAAAATGTCCCTAACATATAATGAGACCCAATAATCAAGTTATAAGATTCCTAAAAAAAGCGGATGGATTTATCTTGATCAAACGCCCTTTTGGTAGGCTATGCCATCATAAATACGTCAACTGCCGTATTGAGAAACCAACATACAGGCTACATTTTTGTCCTTCCTCAGGTAAATAGTAGAAAGGTGTCGTTTGTCCAACACACCTTCACAAGAAGCATCGCGTTGGATTTCTGTATAGAGATCCAAAAGAGAAGGGCCGGTTCGTTCGAATCGGCCCTTCTCCCATTTAGGTCAAAAGACTTAAGCTGCTCTTTCCGTGTCTTTTATAGTTGATTATTTGGTCTTGTTATTAAGCTTGACGCAAATAGAAACACGCATTGCCAAGTTGAATGCAGTTGATGCCAGAACCGTTGGGGTTGGCAAAAGCTACTACCGTGATCAAAGCCGGGCATTGGGCCGTGAAGCTCAAGCAAGATCCAACATCGGTAATGTCTCCTGAGGTCACAAATACTCCGTCTACAAATACGAAAGCGGTGGCATCGTGGCTGGGACAGAGGTTGGAAAATTCAGTGGTAACACAAAATTGGGTGGCCAAAGACGAACACAGTGGGCCCAATTGGTATTGGATAACAGAAGGGTTGCTGCTGGCACCGACACATTCTTTAGCTACCGGAGTTGCATTGCAGCAATTGGCAGCGGTGAAGGATTGGGCAGTTGCATTGTATTGAAGAAGTGAAAAAAAGAAAACCAAGGCCATACTGGCGGTTGAAAGCATATTTTTCATAAGAATTGGGAATTGTAGATGAATGGAATCAAAAAGAAGGAAAGAGCGTTGACGAAAAGCAAAGGACCCAGGCAGGAAATGAATGCGGCTACAAATTAGATGTAGATCAATGTCTTATTGCCGGCGTAAATAGAAACCCAGACTTCCCAGCTTGACACAAAGGCTTCCGGAAAGGTTGGGTTGTGCCACTACAATTACTTGAATTTGTGAGTTGCAGGGTGCTTGAAAGCTAACCGATGAACCTACATTGGTAATATCACCAGTAGCAACCAGCACGTTGTTTACAAATACAAAGGCAAGTGCATCGTGGCTTGGGCACAGGTTGCTGCCCTCGTTGGTAACGCAGAAATTTTCAACAAACGAACTGCACAAGGGCCCTACGTTGTAATTGATGATCCCTGGGTTTCCGCATTCTCCCACGCATTCTTTAGCTACGGGCGTGAAAAAATTACAGGACTTGTCCACCAGCTGAGCCGTGGCAGTTTGAGAAAAAAGAAAGGTGAAACAGAAAAGGAACGTAATAGCTCCGGTAGAAAACAATCGTTGCATAGCGTTTTGAGATTTAAATGAATAAACACGAACGCTGGGGCGGCTACCGGGGGAGGAAGATGAGGATCGCAATTTCCTGCCTGGATCTATTGCGATTGCAAGTGAATATAGCGAATAAACGAACCAAGTTGAAAGGGGACTTGAAATAAATTGAAAAATCTCTCAATGCTTCAAAGACGATCGCAATAGGATAACAGGCCGGAAGTCGGCTTATTCCGTGTAAGCCGGCAGCTGAAAAGAGGCATCGGCCACCACCACCAAATCAGCCATTTCTTGTGATACCACGCGGTTTGCCTGCGTCAATTCAATTGGAACACCCAAGGTACCGGTATGGGTGTATCCTTGTTTACGAATCGCCCAAGAAAGAGAAACCTGGTAATTGGCAGGCGTATTTCGGATAGCGTCCCCATTGAGGCCCCCTCCACTGGGAATAATTACGTCGATGCCCATTTTACCCAGTTCTCGGGTAAGACTCAATGCATCCGTAAGTTGCCAGGATTCTTGGCAATCTGAATAATCGGTGGCGGCCAGGCGCAGGGCTACTGGCAACTGATTGGGCCAGTTCTTTTTCACCTCGTGCACCACTTGTTTTAAAAAGCGGGTGCGGTTCGCAAAATCGCCACCATAAGCATCTGTGCGGTGGTTGAGCAATCCCGAGAGCATTTGATGCATAAGATCGCCCTCGTTGGCTTGCAATTCCAAGGCTTGAAAACCAGCTTTAGCCGCTCGAAAGCTAGCTTCCCCAAAACGTTGAACCATTCGGGTAAGGTCTTCCGGTTTAAAATCGAGGGGAGCCACCAGGCGTTCGCAAGGAGGGAGCCACTTTTTTTGGTCGGCCGGCAAAGTAATGCCAGCATGCCCAATTCGAATGCCGGGTACTGCGCCCTGGCCCAAGGCCAACTGTACCATTTTTTGCAACCCAGGTAGATGATCATCCGACCAAATTCCGAGGTCTTGACTACTTTTTCTGCCTTCCGGCTCCACCGCTGCCGTTTCCGTCAACACCAACCCTGAGCCGTTTTCTGCCTGTCGGGCGTATTCCATTAAGTGAAAATGGCCCGCTTTGCCTGCTGAGCTTCGTTGAGAATGGGGTAAACTGGCTACAATTCTATTTTTTAATTGTACGCTTTTCAATTGCAAGGGGCTCAATAAATGTGGCATGGCTTTATGGATTAAAAGATGGATGAAATGGTGAGTAGGATGAGAGAGAGAGAGAGAGAGAGAGAGAAACTTTCTACCCAAAACCGATTACGCTTTGGGTAGAAAGATTCTGGTTAAGTCTTAGGCCAAAGAAGCGGCTTCCAGGGGTGCAGCAGCTGGAAAATCAACTGGAACCTGCGTAAGGCGGTGAACGTAGTTGCTGAAAATTTTATCGGTCACCAGCGCGACAAGGTCGATCAAAGCAGCATGGTCGCCCCCTTCGTTGTAGAATGCTTCTACCAAAGCCGGATCGGCTGCTCCACGAGTTTGCACCAGGTTCTTGGACAGTTGCGTGATGGCTCTCAACTTAGGATTGGCAATGGTGCCTGCTCTTAATGCAAGAATTTCTGCATCTGTAAAGCCATTCATTTTGCCAATAGCAGTATGGGCCGCCAGGCAATATTGGCACTGGTTTTCTTCAGAAACCGCCAGATTCACCGCTTCGCGCTCACGAGCGTTGAAACTACCTTTGGCTTGGTTTTTTTGAAAGGTGAGGTAGTTTTCCAACGCGTTGGCAGACCAACCCATGGTGGCATACAGGTTGGGCACCATGCCCAGCTGCTGGTTCAGTTGATCGAAAATAGCTTGGGCCTTTGGAGCTACTTGTTCGCGGGTAGGTACTTCAATTGTTTTCATGGTAATTTTTGGTTTGGTTATCAGTTGTTTTGTTTTGATAACTCAAAATTACCGTGACCACAGAGGGCAGAGAATGACAGAAATTCCCGCAGACTTGACAATTTTTCCATAAACCGAAGTTTCTAGTGAAATTTTGTAATCAGATGGAGAGCAACCCGTTCTTTTTTTGAAAAAACGGCTAAAATGAGCCGGGTCCTCGAAACCCAACTCAAAACCAATTTCTTTGGCCGATTTGTCCGTAAACCGGAAGAGCCGCTTCGCCTCCAAGGTAAGTCTGCGGTGTAGAATTTCCTGAGGACTGTCACCACCCAGTTTTTTGAAGAGGTTCGAGAGGGTTTTGGGCGATTTATTCATCAAATCCGCATAAGCGCTCACTTGATGAGCCGTGCGAAAGTGCTTTTCGATCAAGGCACTGTACTGCCTCACCGATTCTATATCATTATTGTTAAGTTTGGTACGGTCCGACAATTGAACCCTTGCCAAACGGGCCGATTTGATGATGAATCGCTTCAGCAAAAGCTGCAACATCTCAGCCTGCACATTATCAGCGTTGGCAAACTCCTCCAACATCACTTGCCGCAACAGCATAAAAGTGTGCTGTTCCTGCTCGTCCAGGGAGATGAAAGGCGACTCTAAAACGCCACTAAACAACAGGCCGTTGCAAGAAACCTCTTTGTCGTGCAGTTCCATGCAATAGAACATTTTGTTGAACTCCAACAACCAAACCTGCTCTGGCTCTTGTGCTTCCAGCGAAACCACCTGTCCTGGGGAGAGAAAGGCCATACTGTATGCCGGCAAAACCATTGGAATACCGTCAAACTTAAGGGTGATAGTGGCCGCCTCAGTCCAAATTATGGTGTAGAAATCAATTTTTTGATGGTCTTGTCCCCACTGTTTTTTAGCAAGACGTTGAAGGCCCAAATAGCCCTGAAATTGCGGATCGTGGAATTGCAGCTTGGTCATGGAATCTAATATACCACAGTGCGCCAATAATTGATGGTAAGCTAAGCGACAAACCGTATTTTTGAGAAACTAACCCTGATTTGAGCGTGCATCATGCTACCACCCGAAACGTGCGAGTTTTGTGAAAGGGCGTTGGAACTCACCTTCCACCACTTGATACCTAAGAAGCTACACAATCGTAGGTATGTACAGCAGCGCTTTGACAAAGATACCTTGCAAACCCACGGCTTGTATCTCTGTAAAGACTGCCACAAAACCGTCCACCAATTGCTCGACCACAAACAGTTGGCTTTCCATTACAATGAAAAGGAGAAGTTATTACAACATCCACAGGTGCAACGGTTTGTGCGCTGGGTTAGTAAGCAACAAAAAAGGGTGAAACGCTAATTAGATTCGAGGAAACAAACTTTTCAAAAGGCGGAGTGGAGTGGAGTTGGCTTCTGCCGGATAGCCCCTCAACAACCGATGAAAGTAATTGGCCTCCTCTTCGGTAACGTTGGAGAGAAACTGAACTTTGTATTGATTCACCGACTTGTACCCCATTTGCCAATTGGGAAAGGCTCGGGACTCAATAGGGCCAAAATTGATGAGGTTAACCTCTTGGTGGCGAGAATCGGTCTGAATTTTTTCAAACAACTGGTGAATACACTCCGGACCTTCTATGTATTGCAGGAAAAAGTAGTCCGAATGGAGCAAAACCCCAGATATGCCGGTTTTCCGGTTGTTCGATCGACAAGTGTTGAGCAAGGCCTTTATTCCCTCGTCTGTACACGACTCCGACCTCCGGCTGGTATACAATAGATGGTGTAGTTGGGTCACTGTTGGGAGGGTAGTGCTAAACTAAACAGTAAAGGTTGGTTTAGGTTTTTGGGGCAGGTGTTAACACCACTTTACGAAACATATCCATTTAGGGTTTCGCTCTTAGCTCCCCCAGCCGATAACAAAACGTTTAAAATAAACCCTGAGGTCGGGTGGCGCTCAGAAATCTAACCAAGAACTCTTTTTTCCATGGTATTCGGCAAGCAATTGCTGGGCTTCTTCTGGCGAGATGGCCACAAAATCGCTTCCCCAGGAAGATTTCTTGCGGTTTTGACTGGGCACATAATCCAGGTTTTCAAATACCATGTAGTTCTCTTTTATGGCAGGCAGGTAAAACAAGTTGACTTTGGAGTAGCGTTGTGGCCTCCCTTTATCTAAGGTTTCCAATATGGCCGGTCCTTGCTCACGAATTTCTTGTTTGAAGCTTTCCGATCCTGGAATAAATTGAAACTCAGGTTCAAGTTTAAAGCGATCGTACCATTTACCAGCTTCTTCAGAAAAGGGCGGAATACGCTTCAAGCCCAACTGAAACAATGGAATGATCAAGATAATGCCCAACTCTATGGCCCAAACGGTATAGGCAATTGCCCCTTCAATCGGTACGCCAGCGATAGAGTAATAGGCGTAGTCTGCCAACTCACCCAGGATGGTGAAAAAGTGGAAAGGGTTAAGCCAATAAATTGAATTGCTGTAAAAATCAGTTAGTGTGATCTGTTCGTCCATAAGTTGAGAAAAACAGCCAACCCAAGAACCCAACCAGAAGCCAAGCCCTACCATAACCGCTAAAAAGATTCGATGCGGTTGAGTGAATACTTGACAGAATTTGGCTACCAGCATGCCAATGCCGCTTAAGATTCCGGCTCCAACACTGGTAATCAGAATATTGAAAAAAAAATGGGGTTGTAATAGACCAGCACACCATAGAGAAAGCCCGCAAAATGACCAATAATCAAGATTCCAAGGGCAGCAAGCAGGGTCTTAATGGGATTGCCCTGAGTAGGGGCGGTATAGATAGAGCGCATCGATAAAAGATATTGGGGTTAAGGGCTCAAATATAAAATTTGTAGATAAGTGGATAAAAAAAGGGGAGGGCAACCCCAACAGTAACCCTCCCAGTCGGCACTTGCCTAAATTGGAAAGTGCCTACTCCATTTCTTGTGCCATAGAAGAAGCCACCCGTTTTCATGTATCAACCTTCTGGTCGTTTCACTCAACGGGTGGCCAGTACCTGGAGTTGACC
>CALCCE010000157.1 GCA_937899835.1 uncultured Flavobacteriales bacterium
TTACGATTCCATCACCGTTATTTATCCCCGTGGTGGAGAAGGGCTGGTGGCAGGAGAAACCCGTCGGATTCGTTGGGACGCCTGGGATGCCGGCAATACCTTCGACTTAGAATTTTCAAGCGATAGTGGGGCTACCTGGCAATCCATTGCCACGGGTTTGGCCAGTGATCTTCGTTCGTATACCTGGACCATACCCAACACCCTCACAGGCAACGGTTGGGTAAAGGTGAAAGCCGGATCGATGGAAGCAGTAAGTCAACAACGGTTTACCATTGCACCACCACCCGCTAACCTGAACATGGTTTGGCGGTGTGCCGATTCAGCCTTGTTTGCCTGGGATACTGTGTCGGGTGCCAGCAATTATCGGGTCTATCGACTTGGCACCAAATACATGGATACCGCTTCTTCTACGGCCAACCCCTATGTAATGCTGCACAATTTGTCGGCTACCGATTCGGAGTGGATGAGTGTGCAAAGTGTGTTGCCCGATGGGGGAAGTAGTCGCCGGGCCATTGCTATTGAGGTGCCGCCCGGCGATTTCAATTGCATAGGAGTTGACCTTGCGCTTGCTCAAATTGAAAGCCCACAGGCCGGCCACTATCCCGATTGTTTCTTCAGTTCTCCCTTGGGTTTAACCGTGATTCTGAAAAATACAGGTACCACTGCACTCACCACATTGCCCATTGCATACACCTTGAATGGAGGAGCAGTGCAGCACGACACCTTGTTCCAGTCCCTGCTGTCTTCTGTAGAGGCCACCTTTTCGCTTCCCGCTGCCCTTACCCTACAAATAGGAAGCAACACCTTAAAGGTTTGGGCCAATCATCCAGGGGATGGCAATGCGGCCAACGATACCCTCGAAATAGAAATTACCGGCTATTCCGGTACTTCGGCCACCTTGCCCTATGTTCAGAACTTTGACAGCTTTACCAACTGTGCTACCACCTGGGGGTGCGCTTCGGTCACTTGTAACTTAACGCAAGGATGGTACAATTTACCCAACCAGATGGCTGGCGATAGCATCGATTGGCGCACGCACGACGGTGCTACAGGCTCCGGTGGAACCGGACCTTCCGGGGATCATACATCAGGGAGCGGAAAATACCTTTACCTGGAAGGAAGCGGGAACGGAGGTGGTGGCTGCCAAAACAAAGAGGCGCAATTGCATTCTCCTTGCTTCGATCTAAGCGGAACCAACAATCCAGTGCTTTCTTATTGGTACCATGCCAACGGTGGTGCGATTGGCGAGTTGTACGTCGATGTTTTGGCCGATGGTGAATGGCATTTAGATGTAGCTCCACCCATCATTGGCCAGCAAGGCAACCAATGGTTGCAACAACAAGCAAATTTGAGTGCCTACAGTGGTAAAAAAGTAGTCGTTCGTTTCCGGGGACGTACCGGGGGTGGTTGGCAAAGTGACCTGGCCCTGGACGATATCAACTTAAGTAGCTTACCGCTGGCGGCTTTTGAAACAGTTGCCGATACTTTCTGTTTGGGGCAGCCCGTTGCTTTGCAAAACCTGTCTACTTACGCCAACGCTTACAATTGGTCCATTCAACCCGGCACCTTTACCTATGTTTCGGGTAGCAATACGGCTCAAAATCCGTCCATCTTGCCATCAGACACTGGTTGGTACGATGTGCAATTGATCGCCAGCAATGGCAGTGAAAGCGATACCTTACTGGCCCCTGACTTTTTCTATGTAGGTGGGTTTACCCCCACACTGGTCTCCAACTCGCCGGGTGATGTTTTTTGTGCACAGTCTATCGCTACCTTTACTTCTGGTGGGGGCAATGCGAATTTCCATTTTTACAAAAATGATACGCTTGAGCAAAGTGGTGCTGGTAATACATGGTCAACTGCTATGCTGAATGATGGTGATACGGTAGTGGTTGAAGCCGTGATTACTGCTCAGTGTAGCTTCAGCAGCGCACCAATAGTGGTGTCAGTTCAGCCCAGTTTAGAAGATACCAAGTTGTTTTCAGATGACTCCGATAGCACTATTTGTGAAGGAGATACCGTACGCTTCAATGCGCAACCCGGGCTGACCAATTATGTGTTTTATGTAAATGGAAGCTCCCAACAGGTCGGACCAGATTCTATCTGGACCACTGATCAATTGCAAGACGGTGATTTTGTGGAGGTAGAAGTATTGGACTCTCTGGGTTGTGGCGGATTTTCTAACATCATTACCTGGACAGTGTTGCCTGCTCCTCCGGCTCCAAACATCCTCCAACTTGGAGGATACGATTTACAAATTTCAACGTTAGCCGACCGATACATTTGGTTCCTGAATGGCACACTATTGACTGATTCAACCCAATTAATTATGGGTCCTGGTAACGGTAATTATACCGCCCAAATCGTGGTCAATGGCTGTATTTCTGAACCTTCTCAAGCTGTAGTGATTTTCCTGAACGTTAATGAAGACTTGCTTAAAGCAGGTCTTCGATTGTTCCCCAACCCCACCCGGGAAAACGTAAATCTATTGGTGGAGGATACGGGTTATAATCGGGTGCAAATTCTGGACGAAACCGGACGTTTAGTGCTCAATCAGTCCATTATTGTGGGCAATAATTCAATCCAACTGGACCAATTGGCCAGTGGTTTGTACCTGGTTCAAATCTCGGGAGAGGCTGGGATTCAAGAACTAAAATTAGTGGTCGAATAAAAGCCTGCGCTGTTTATTCAGTGCGCAATATCGTTTCCAGCACCGGGTAATAACGGTCAGCAATAAATTTCGCTCCGGCGGTATTGTAATGCACGTCATCTGCCAAAAAACTGTCGTTAAAGCCCGTATACATATCTATTGCGATCACCTCTGAATCGGCATTGGTTTGTTGTGCGGCAATGGTTACCAAATCGGCCTGCATATTTTGGAAAGCATTGGTCAAACTGGAGGTCATAAAGTTGGATTTGCCAGGAGCAAGACGCTCCAACAATATGGTGACGTTTGGATTGGCGGCTTGCAACAAATCGATTATGGCATTGATGTTACTGATCACCTCACTGTAAGCAGGGGATCCGTTCAACATATCGTTGCCACCAGGAGAACTGAACAACACAATATCTGGGGTCCCAACATTTTCGAGCCATTCGTTGAGCCCGTCCAAGATTTGCCCCGAAGTCCAGCCACCACGACCTTCGTGGTCGGGGTCAAAGCTAAGGCCGGCGTAATCAGGATAAGAAGCAAGGTCAGTACGACTGCCGATATAGTCAAAATCCCAGCCACCGTCAACCAGTTGTTTCCACAATTCATAGCGAAAGCTTTCAAACTCCGGGCGATCTCCTTCCACCCTCGAAGCTCCAAGCGGCATGATGATATTGATGGAAGTACTGGTAGGTTTACATTCAGAAGCCGATCCGTCATCGTCCTTACATCCTGAAAAACTGCTCAATAGAAGAACAAGCAGCAAAGTAGCGAAGAGTGATGTTGGCCTTTGAAAAGAGGGAGCAGAAACGATCATATAGATGCAAATAAAAAAGATTTGGCGTTGGCATCAAAGAACGTGGCAATAGACGATACTATTTGAAAAACAGTGGTTTGGAAAGGTTTGAAATTGTCAGTTTTCGGAGAATTCAGGACCTTTTTGTGTCTTTCGATACGCCCCGGGAGTTTTGCCGGTCACTTTTTTGAAAGCATTGTAAAAAACACTTTTGGTTTTAAACCCGGCTTCTGATCCGATGGCTTCAATGGAAAATACTTCATGGGTGCGGGACTCAAACATGCGTATTACATGGTCTACCCGAAAGCCATTGACGTAATCGTTGAAGTTGCACTGCCGACCAATTTTAAGTACCTCGCTGAGGTAGCCCTCACTAATGCCCAATGTTTCTGCCACCGCAGTTCGAGAGAGGTTGGGTTGGGTGTAGAGGTGCTGCTCCACCATCAAGGCATCTAACCGGTCCAACTTTTCTTTGGCCTTGGAAGAGATACTCACCGGTTGGGAAGAGCCGTCGGTAAGGTGAAGCGGGGAGGACAGCGTAGTTTCTACGGGTGCTGTTAAAGTTTCCCATTGCACTTCCGGGGCGGCAGCTTTCCAGGAAACACGGTGTAACCAATGTACCCCAAGATAGGTGTTCACGGCCAGGTAGACGGCCATGAGTACCAACAGGTAATTCCAAAGTGGTACGTCGAGCAAGTAGGAGATAGGATCGCTAAAAGCCCACACCACCAAAAAGCACCAAAGGGCAAGGCTGTTGAAACGCAGCCATTTTTTGACGGGAGTGGGCAGGTTTTCGGCTAGGTGACCCAACCAACAGGACCAGCCGATCAACGCCAGGGAAAACAGGAGCGAGGTAATGGCAATGCCTTCCAAAAGGAGTTCGTAGCGGCTCGAATCGCCTCCTGCCAACCAATCGTAAACATCTATATCGAAGCAAAAATCAACCAGATGAAAGGCACTGAAAACCATGCAAGGTAGCGCCAACAAGTGTAGCGTTGGGTGCTTCCGGAGAGGATGGTGGGTAGCTTTCAGCACATAACGTAGAAAAGCAAACGGAAACAGAAATTCCCAGCTAATGAGTTCCAATAATCCATTGGTGGGCATTTGTGCTTCAAACCAGGTGTAAGTGAGGCACATGGTCAACGACAGAATGGCCAAGGCGAACCACAATTGGGCACCATGGCGAAAGGCGCGTGAACTAAAAATGAGTAGGACCAAAAAGAAACTCAACAAGATGCCTAAAAGCACTACCAGATCGGTTCCATTGATTTCCATAATTGGTTGAGTTATACGATCGTGAAGTTGGTCCTATGCACGAAGTTGAAGCTGCATAAAGGTAAGCTTTGCACAGCAAGAGTAAACCTTTGCCAACGCATTGCCCATGCTTGATGGCCAACATTAGAAACCAACCGGGGTACAACGTTTTGTATCCTGGCAATCAATCGCGGCAATAATTGTAGGTTTGAACAGGTAAGGTAGACTTCACCCAATTAGCAAACAATGCCTACGGCCATACACATCAAAAAAGGGGAGGTACTTCAAATTCCCGGAGCACTGAAGACCAAAGTTTACTTTGTGCAATCGGGATTGTTGCGCAGCTATGCGATTGATAAAAGCGGCAAAGAAAACGTTTTCATGTTTGCTCCTGAGGGGTGGGTAATGGCCGATACTGTTGGCCCTGATGAGCCTGCTATGTTGTACATCGATGCTCTGGAAGACTCGGAAATACTGGTTTTGGCCAAAGACCTGGAACGGGAAAAAGAAAACATTGCTGCGCTAACCAAACGCATGAGCCGGTTACAAAATCGGATACTCATGCTCATCAGCTCCAACGCGATTGAACGCTACGATCATTTTGTAGCTACCTATCCTGAAATTGCCAAACGGGTACCTCAAAAGCTTATCGCGTCCTATTTGGGCATCACTCCCGAAACCCTGAGCGCTGCCAAAGCCAAGCGGTTAAAGAAGAGTTGACCTCCGATCATTTCTTATGAAATCTTAATGCAAAGCATCTTGCTGACTTTGAGCTTTGTGGGCCAATCGGAAATACAACAAAATGGAGGCTCAAATGAAGCAATGGAACTTATTTTTCAAGGTATCAGCCGTTTTGTGGTTGATTTGGGGAGCTGTACACATCCTGGCCGGGGTGATGACCGATAAATTTATTTTAGAGGGAGATATTGCCGGAGCAATTGGCGGTATTGCCGATGCTGTGGATTCCAGCACCCTCGCAATGGAGTATCCGCCAGCCGCAGGCGCGGTGATTGGGCAACATGGGTTCAACTTGCTTTGGATTGGAATCACCACGTTGATATGCGCCTTCTTCGTTTGGAAAGGCAATGCACAAGCCATCTTTTTAGCCGCCCTCACTGGTGGGCTGGCCGATTTGGGTTACTTCCTTTTCATGGATTTGGGCGGCTACGTAAATTTTGTTCCTGGCACCGTGATGACCCTTGTTTCGGGCACTGCGATTATTTTGAGTTTGTTAGCCCATTTTAAAAGGACTTCAGGAGCGACTTAATGATGGTTGTTTAGTACCGTTGTTCCCGATCCAGGGTGCGCCTGCCCACGGTATAGGCATAGGCCGAAGCAGGCATAAATTGAAAAGACTTCTCCTTGAAACCTACCACCCCCACCTGATCGATGGAAGTGACGATCGGCATGTTCATCTGGTTTTCAAGACAAAATTTGTAAAGGCT
Organism: uncultured Flavobacteriales bacterium; assembly: GCA_937899835.1. Classification (GTDB taxonomy): domain Bacteria; phylum Bacteroidota; class Bacteroidia; order Flavobacteriales_G; family Salibacteraceae; genus CALCCE01. The sequence continues at coordinate 6,146 of CALCCE010000157.1, forward strand.
TTTTAGGTCTGCTGGTTTGTGAAAATAGCGGTTAGACCATTTTACTTCCAAGGCCCAAGTTGGTTTTAGCGTAGCGTCACTTAGGCCCACCATGTCTACCTCGCCGTTTGCCCATCGGGCATACCAAGGCGTAAACCAATCACGGTGCATCCACTGCGCAAAAACAGCCGTCTCTACCATCGTTCCGATCATTTCATCATTGGCGGTTAGGGGAGAGAAGAGGGCACTTCGTAACGAAGGGTTGGTGAGATAGATCTTAAAAAAGTTGTCGCGCCTGAAGCGCTTACCGCTTTGATCAATGCGTCTAACGCGCTTGATAAGATAAGCCGCTTCCAGGTACTCAATGTATTTTTTGAGGGTGTTTTTGGGTACCTGAGACTGTTGGCTCAATGCTTCCAGAGAGAACTCCCCTCCGCTGTTGTAGGCAATGGTGGTAAAAAGAGCGTTCAACTCGCGGGTGTCGCTAATGCCGTATAAGCTGGGCAAATCGCGCAGCAATACTTTGTCTACAATATCTTGTCGGATGTATCGGCCAGGGTTGATCTGTGTATGTGCTGAAAAAATCACCTCCGGGTAGCCTCCAAAATTGATGTAGTCGATAAAGTGCTTGTTCAATTCACCCAAATGGGTGGAGGTATAGAAATCGGCTGATTTCCCCTTCCACACCACTTCGATAGGCTTTATGATGTGGTCCAGGTCTTTTAAGGAAATGTATTCATTGAACGTTAAAGGAGGCAAAAGAAAATCGGTGAAGCGACCGGCACCACTTTCGTTGCTGGCAAATTTTAGGGCAGCAGCAGCAGAGCCGGAAACGATGAATTTGTCCTGCCGAAAACTGTCTACCAGCGTCTTGAGATGTACTTCCCAGTTTTTGAGGTATTGAACCTCATCGAAAATGATGTACCAACCTCCCTTTTCGTTCGAACCAACCGCCTCTTTGGCGTAGAGGTACAGTTCTTCTAACCCTAAGTTGGTGTAAATGGGATTTTCGATGGTGACAAAGATGATCTTTTGCGGGTTCACTCCGCTGGAGATCAGGTCCTTAACAAGGTGATGCAGCATCACGGTTTTCCCCACCCTACGTGGTCCCATCAATACCACAGCTCTGCGCACCGTATTTTCATAGACCAAAGGCTTAAAAATCTCGAAATACAACCTTCGGGGCATCTTATCGAAGTCGTGCTCGATTTTGCCATCTACCCACCAGGGATTCTCAAATTGTATTCGGTCTAAAACCTGCTTCTTAGCAATTTTGCGAATCAAAATATTCTTATTTTCAATAAAAATACAAAATAAGATCAAACGTTTGATCTTATTTTGTATAAAATAAATCGTTTAAATTGTGTTGAGATTAGTTAACCTTGGTGTTGATTTAATGCCGATAAGGATGTTTCTTCAGCCTCTAATCCTGAAAAAGATGAATGGACACCTCTACTTATGGATGATCTTATGGGTAGAAAACGACTGATCCTTGTGAAGGAGTTTTAGAAAATACAAACCTGCAGGCAGACTTATGTAGATTCGGCTTTCGAGTGCCCCTTGGCGGATGATTTGCCCTAGCTCATTGGTGATTTCATAGCGCTCTACCGTTGAAGGTGCTTCAATATCCATCCATTCTTCAAATGGGTTAGGAAATAAATTCACCTCCTCAAAAGAATGATGTGATTGAATACTGGTACCGATCTGCGTAATTCCAGTGTAGCCATTGCCAAAAACACCTCCACCAACCAGTATATCGTTGTTGCCGACCTTGCAAATGGCCTCGATGTCATTGTCGGGTACTCCACCCATGAAGGTATTGAGGGTGGCATTTTGGAGACTAACAATCCCGTTACATACTTCGGTACTGTTGTCAGGGTAAGTGATCTCTATCAAACCACCTGCGATGTAGAGTACTCCGTCGATTTCCTTGAGGGTGTGTACAAAAATGAACCGGTTGGGATCGGGTTGCGAAAAGCCAAAATCAAGGGCTACCCAATCAGTACCATCCCATTTGGCAATACGGTTGAGTGGTGTTCCGTTGCTTTCGGTGAAGCTACCGCCAACGATCAATTCATTGTTGTAAACGATCATGCTGTACACGGTGTTGTTGAATCCAACTCCTAAGGCCGACCATTGGTTACCGTCCCATTTGGCAATACCGTTTACTTCTATGCCACCGGCGTATCGAAAATTACCAGCCACGTATAACTCCGAATTGTGAACCATCAATTGGTGGGGAAACATTACTCCGGAAGTATTAATAATGTTGCCACTCAGTCCCGAACCAAGGGCATTCCATTGGTTGCCGTCCCATTGCATGATGCCTTGAATAGAGTCGGTGCCAACGCGGTCGAATTCTCCGCAGGCAACGATTTTACCATCGTATTTGAGCACATCATAAATGTTGGGCAGCGCTGAAAAGCCGCTGGCCGTAGTGAGAAAAACCCCAGAGCCTACTGTTTGAAGTTGTCCGTTATCGTAGACATACAACCAATTCGAGTCGAGGCTTTGCTCGTAGCGGGCAATGTAGAGTTTGTTGTCGATTGCTTTAAGCGCATGTCCCGGGTCTGAAATGGATATGGCTGATGGTTGCCAGGAGTTGTTTTCCCATTTGGCAATGTAGCCCACGGGTTGGCCGCAAATCCTATCGAAAAAACCGGTGGCGTAGAGCGTGTCGTTGAAATACTCACAGTTGACTACTGTGCCGTTGGTGTTGGCCGAAGGGCATATCTCTTGAATGCTTTGTCCGAAACCAACAGATGTTGCCAGAAGGAGAGTAAAGGAGAGAAAAAGTCGAATCATTGGGTAGTTTGGGTTGTAGAAGAACGATCAGGGGTGGATTTCGCTTTCTTTTTCTGTTTTTTCTCGTATTCCATCACCAACAAAACAATGCCTACACCAAGACTGGTGACGGCGGCCAGCATCAGTAGGGCCCAGAGTAGGTTTTGCGGGTAAACCGCTAAGCCTTTGGGAACGGTCACCTTGGTTTTTTCACCTACGTCCACTAAGGTTTCCCGGAGCTTAATCAACACATTAGTACGTTCCAGGGCACTTTCCGATTCCAATTGCTGCAGTTCGAGTTGGCTGGCTTTTAGGTTACGGTACCAATAGTCGAGGTCTTCATCGGGGGTTTGATAAAAGATGGAGGTGTACCCCGAAGTGAGGTTTTTGGCCTCCAGGAAGTCGATTACTTTGGTCAGCTCCTTTTCTGCCAGTTCAATGGTGTTGGCGTCAGCGGCTCGTTTCAGGTAGCCAATAACGTTTTGCTTGAATTGAATTCCCTTCGAGATACGCATCCCAAAAATGACCAGGGAAATCAATATCAGTATTACGCCAAAAGCATTTTTCATAATCCATCCAATTTCAACTATCGAATCTGTACCAATTGAAACAGCTTCCAATAAAAATAGAGAAAGATTGTGAAGTTGAGAATAAGCCTCTTGTAAAAGACTCCCAGGGTTTTCACCCCTTGCATAAAACCTCAAAAAGGCCTGGCCCTTCGATTAAAACGAAGCGACCAGACCCTTTGAAAAAGTGTAATGCGTTGAGAACTTAATGCAGTGAATGCAAGCCCATCTTGTTGCCTTCCGAATCCAGAAAGAGCGCGAAAAAGCCACTTTCATCGGCATGAGGTGTTTTGGGCACCAATATTTTACCTCCGTTGGGTTCCACTTTGTCCAGCATGGGTTTTAAGTCTTCCCCGGCGTTGAGGTACAGCGTAGGTCCTTCTGCCGAAGGAACGTAGCCCTCTCCCTTGGCAATTACCCCATGTACTTCCCGGTTTTCATAAGGCAAGATGCCCAAGGCAAATCCCGGCATCTCCATTTGTTCGATTTCAACATCTAAAACGGCTTGGTAAAAGGCAACAGCCCGCGGCAGGTCAGTGGCGGGGATTTCGAAAATAGAAATGTAGGGTTTCATGGTCGTTACTTTTTGATCGAAAGAAGTAGCATTAGAGTGCTCTCTGGCCAAAGGGGAATAATAAGAAAAGGCCAATAGGCCTGGAATCAACAAGGCGGCAAAAAGGTATAAGGTCGTTCGTTTCATAGCAATAGATGGCTTGTCTAAAGCAAGATTAACCCATAGAAAAAAAGCAGAATTGTAAAAATGCGACAGTTCGAAACCTACTTGTAAAAAACCGAGGAGAGCAACATGTGGTCGTGGCCTAAAAACTCTTTAGGTGAGATGCCAGTAAACTCTTTGAAATCCTTGATGAAATGTGCCTGATCGTAGTAGTCACTTTCGTAAGCAATGTTGGTCAACTTGTTGGTGTCTTCGCTGAGGAGCATTTTGAGGGCGCTTTGCAGTCGAATGACTTTGCCCATTTGCTTGGGACTGATGCCGATTTGCTGGGCGAACTTTCTTTCCAGCTGCCGCCTCTTAGAAACATCTTCTTTCAAAATTTGGCGAATAGAAGTGTTGCCATTGGTGACCAGCAACGCTTCGATGGTGCTACTTACAATGCCGTCGATTACAGTTGAATCCTTCAATTTGTCCAATAAAAATTGCTCGATGATGTCGATGCGTTGTTGGGTACCACTTGCTGCAATAATTTTCTGTTCCAAGGCATTCGCCGTTGATTCACCAAACAAATCTGCCATTGGAGTTTCAGTATTAGCCAGGGAGCGAAGGGGAACCGTCACAAAATTGGCAAAACCGTGAGGATAGAATCGGATAGCAAAGGTGTTGACGTAACCAGTGGGTTGAATGAAGAAGGGGGCTATCGTTTGGCCCAATACCATGGCGCGAGGTTGTAGCAGAAAGTCCGATTCTGAGGTGAAGCGTTTGATGTCGTCCCCCAGAATAAAGGCCATTTCAATGGTGCCGTCTGGAACAATGCGCTGCTTTTCGGCCGCCATTTCAGCGGGAACTTCTAAGGTCCAGTAGCAACTTATCAGCGGAGCCAGGTCAGGATGTGGTTCAAAGGTTTGGTAATTCATCAGTGATGCGTTTTTAACGGTTTCGGTCCTTCTTCAAGACCCGAACAATTCCAGTAAATCAATTCAAAATGCCTTCAACGATTTGGTGCAGATTTTTAAAGTCTTCTACTTTGGTGAGGTGGTCATCCGTTCGTTGATCCCCCATGTTTTGAATGCGATAATCGGGGAGGTAGTTACCAAAATGCAAGGACACAAAGGTGTCGACAATGCGCTCTTTGAGCGCGTGCGGAACTTTGTAAACCGTAACAATCGAATCCTCAATACCAATGTGCACCACTTCATGTATAATCGTGTTGGCCGGGTTGTCATACTGTTTGAATTGGCCTTCTGGCGTGGTAAAAATGAGAATGGAGCCTTCCTCCGGATCATAACTTCCCCCCGGGCCATAGAGGGTAAGGTTGACCTGATACACCTCAAAGGTGTGGAACGACCAATCGAATAGTGCGGGGTTGATTTCACCGATCATTTGCTCGATCAATGCCTGCGCTGATTTGATTTTTTCATACCCGGCCCGGTAGTCTGCTTCATGGTACACATTGTCGATCACAAATTGTTCCAACCGACCATAGTCCATTGGTGAGAGCTTGCCTTCAATGGCCTTAATCTTCAGTTCATTGATAAGGCCTCCGGAGGGGAGCGCTACCGTATAGTTGTTTTTTTCAAAAAAGGGCAGGTCCTGCAAAGTACGCCAAATGTATTCGGCCTCTTCCTGAGCGCTGGGAATCCGAATGTCGATTCGGTTCCGATGACTCGAGGAGCAGGTCATCCATAAAACAGGGAGACAGATGAGGAAGTACTTCAAGCGCATGCTTACCGATAACGGTTGGTTGATCCTGGAAAGGAAGTACCTCAAAATAAGAAATAAAGTAAATGCGCTGGAACTAAAGTTGGGGAGTAGGTCTACCGGTAAACCGACAGACTAAAACCATGGCGCATGGTTTTTTATAAGGTAGAAGGAGTGGTAAACCAGAAAGTACTGCCGGTATTTGGTGCACTTTCAACCCCAATGTTTCCATGGCTGGCTACAATGAAATCTTTGCAAAGTTTAAGGCCCAAACCAGTACCGGTTTCCGATTGCGTTCCGTGCTTGCTTTTCACAAAATCTTTGAACAAAGCCTTGCGTGTGGGCTCATCCATGCCCACTCCCTGGTCTGCAATGCTAAACTTAATTTGATTACCCTCGGTGGATTCCACCGAGACGGCTACCTCGCCATTGGGCGATGAAAACTTGTAAGCATTGCTCAACAGGTTGCGGAGCAAAAAGCGTAAAATTTCAGGGTCTACTTGTGCTTTAAGCGAACCATTTTCCTCAACAATGGACGTATCGATGTTCTTGATTCGAGCAGCTTCCGACAGGAGTTCGATCGCCTCCTCAATCATTAGCCGCGGATTAACGGCTTCAGGTGACAGTTGGAGGCTGCCTTTCATTTGAGTTTGACTCCAATACAACAGATTGTTCAACAAGCCGGAGATGCCTTGTACCTTTTGCGTGAGGTCCAACATCATCTGGCGCATTTTGCTGGGTGGTATCGCATCATCTACCGAAAACAACATGAGCAAACCTTGAAGCGATTGTATGGGGCTGCGCAGGTCGTGTGCCACGATAGAGAAAATGCGATTTTTCAAGGCATTGACCGCTTCCAGCTCTTCGTTACTTTGACTAATGGCATCTTTCTGAACCGCAATTTCCCGGTTAGCCGTTTGCAGTGCTTCGGTTTGGGCCCTCAAAAGTTGGTTCGACCGGTATTTTGACCTGAAAAACAACAACAAAACCAAGGCCAGAGAAGAAATCAGTCCCAAGCCTATATAAGTAGCCATTTGGGTATCCTCCTGCCTTTTTAGATCGGCCTTCAGCCTCATCTGAGCCACTTGGTTGATGTACTGAATGGAATCTTTTTCGTGTTCAAATTCATACTTCGCTTCCAGGCGGGTGATTTTTTTGGTGAGATCAGCATGTTGCAAACTGTCCGACATGGCCTTGTAAATCAACTGTGCAGCATAGGCGGCCTGGTAGTTGCCCAACTCCTTCTCAGCCAGTGAAAGTTGGAGGCTTGCTGCTTGCGCACTTTTAATCATTTCCTTCTTCCGGGCTATTTTGAGGGCCCTTGTAAGCAGGGGTTGTGCGGCTTTGGAATGGTTTTGTTTTATCAGCACCCTGCCCATATCTATCAAGGGCATTAAAAATTCTGCTTGAAGGTGGTTTTGAGCCGTTAGTTCCATGGCACTTTTGTAGGCTTTGAAAGCAGCCATGTTTTGGCCTTGCTGTTCGTAAACCTTACCCATTTGATTGAAAATGGCACTGATGCCAATGGAATCGTTGATGCTTTCGCTGATGCGTTTAGACTTAAATAAGTAATCAAGGGCTTTGCGGTGGTTTTGGGTACTCAAGAAAACGTCCCCCAGGTTGGCATAAGCAACGGCCTTGTAATAGATATTGTCGGTTTCAATGGCCAATTGGAGTGCTTTTGAATGGAAATAAGAGGCCTTTGGATAATCTTCGAGGCCATAGTGCACCAGCCCTACTCCCGTGAATGCTCCTAGAAAAAGTCGCTGATCTTCGGTGGTTCTGGCCATCTTAAGCGCTTCCAGGTAACTGCTCATCGCCTTTTCATAACTGCCTCGTACAAAGTAAATGGACCCCACATCAATGTGGATATTGGCTACTGCTTTAGTGTCTTGTCGCTGGGTAGCAATGGCCAGGGATTTAAAATAATAATGAAGGGCCTTTTCGTACTGTCCCTGAAACTTATATACAATTCCCAACTGGCTCAGTCCTTTTTGCTGGCCGTGCGGGTACTCCAACAATTTCGACTGTTTCACCACCACTTGCAGCAATTTTATTTTACTGGAAAGGCTTGTAGCAGGTGTTAGCCGTTGAGCGGCCACCAGCAACGAATCGATGGTCGCTGGTGTGGCAACTTTAGCCCTCATTTCACTTGAGAGACGGTCTACTTCTCGAAGAAGATCAATGTCTTGTTGGGATTGGGGCATTTCCTCTACCGTTGGCAGAGCATCCATAGGCAACAATTGAAACAGCGAATCGATGGCAGCCTGGCTTTGTGCGATAGCACAATGGGGGAGCACACAAACCAACAGGAGCATAAGGAGCGCCTTCAGTAAAACGCGTATGGACTGGGGGGCAGGAAACAAAAGCAATGCGATGTATAGAGTGCATACGTAGTATACGAGGCAAAGTTGCTCCGTGATCAACCTTTGAAACCAATACCCTTATAAAGCTTTCAAAAATGGGAGGAATCGCTGTTCCTCGCACTGTGCTGGTGCCTCTTCGTCAACTCAGATACCACCTTCAGCAATTCAGACCCGATGCTCACTTATTAGCGTTTGCTTTTGGGTAGAAAAAATGGCCAATTAGCAGTGTAAATGGCGTACAAAACGCCTCAAACGCTCATTTAATACTTACCCAATTCATGCAAATCAAAATAAATTCACTTTTTCCAAGAGCTGTGCGAAGCAGCTTCAAATGTTGGGCTTTTGGCCTGTTGGGGCTGAGCCCGTTTTTGCTAACTGCGCAAGCCCCAAGCTTTGACCATGAAGGCACCGCAATGGCGGTATCCGGAACGGATTGCCACCAGTTGACCGCGGATGGCGTTCGGGGCAGTGCTGGAGCCATCTGGAGCACTAAAAAGCTCGACGTCACCCAAAGCTTCACCGTGAGTTATCAAGCCAATTTTGGCGCTAAAGATGCTTCGGGAGCTGAAGGAATGGCTTTTGTATGGACCACTTCCCCATCAGTGCCTTTGCTTGGAGGTAGTGATCACAGACTCGGTTTTTTAGGTTTAGGGGGACCTTCTGTCGGTATTGAATTTGACACGCACCTTAGCCCTGGATTCGGTGATATCGGCAACGATGATCACACTAGCCTGGTTATTAACAGTTCCATATCCAGTCCACAAGTAGGACCTTTCCCGTTACTTGGTGGAAATATAGAAGACAATGTTTACCACGACATTCAAATCAGTTATGATGCAAACACATACCTGATAGAGGTGAGAATGGATGGCCTGTTGCAAATGCAAACAAACTGGGATTTGTCTGCTTCTTTGGGCAACCATCTGGTCACCTGGGGAATTACTGCATCTACTGGATCGCGTACCAATACCCATACCGTATGTGGTGTGCAAATCAGTGGTTGCGATCGTTCGGATTTTGCCAGTTATTACCCACCAGAAGGTCTTGAGTGCGATGAAATGTCCATCAACGGTCTGGATGTGCAATATACCCGCGATTGTGGTTATGTAATAGCGGGTTCACAATCAGGTCCGGATATCGGTTGCCCTGAATTTCCGGTGCCTGCTCTGATGAAATACGATGCCAATGGGCAATACCAGTGGGGAATAAGCCACTTCTTTTCCGAAGGTTATTACGGCGAGTTCAATTCTGTGATTGAGCTGGAAGATGGAGGTTACTTTTTGGGTGGATGGATAAAAAGTGAATCTGGTGAGCAATTCGGCGTGCTGGTGAAAACCGATGCAGCGGGTGATGTGCTTTGGTCTCGGGAAGTTGCTTTTGCTGATTTTCCATCCGAGTTTCATCAGGTAATTGAGGTGCAGACCGCCTATTACACCAAAGACGACGGTTTGCTATTGGCCGTGGGATATTACCACGATTGGCCACTGGTAGTCGCCTACCAACCCAATGGGCAGTTGCAATACGATTGGATTTACGATATCACCCAGTTTGGGGGAACGAGCGGAGATCGGGCTTATGCCAAAGCAATTGATTTGCATGATGCAGGCGACCCCAATCGGAGAAGTGCGCAAGTGGCGGCCATATTGGTAAATATGTCTGGTGAGGAAGAAAGCAAACAGGGTTCCTTTATCCTTCGCGTACAAGCCGAAACTGGAAGACACAGTGCAGCAATAAACGGCACGGCACTACATTATATTCCTGATGTTGTTGGTGAGGATTTAAAGATTTTGGACCTGAATGGCGATGCTGTTCCTGATCCCGGCAGGTATTTCGTGACGGGAAAGAAGCATACAAGAGATGATTGTGCTGCTTTCATGGGATTGCTGGATGAGTTTGGCGGATTTTTCAAGGTAAACTCCTACTACAGAGATGGCGCTTGCATGGAACTTTCTTCACTGGTACAACTGAACAATGGCAATATGCTGGCAGCTGGGTTTGCTCAGTTCTCTAACACGCGAGATGTCCTCTTATTAAGTACCAATCCGAACCTTTCCACAGAAGAAGTAAAATTAATCAAGCGCGAAGAAGAGGATGTCATTGGTACCGCGTTGGATGTTGACCCTATCGAAGGAACCTTTGCTTTAACTGGCATAGCAAACTACAGCCCAAGTATCCTCAACCCGAAAGTTCCGTTGTTGATCAATCAAAGTTGGGGTCAAGACCTGGAATGCCAACCGGAGGTGATTGTCGATAAAGAAGCCATTAAACTCGGAGACAATGTTTTCTTCGTGATCGATGATGCCAATTTAATGGGTGTGGTAGAAACATCACCTTACAGCTTTTCTTTAGTAACAGAAACCTACTGCGAACCAGAAGGTGGCAATGGAGGTCTCGGATATTCAAAATACCGACTATCCCAACCCCAGGAATCAGCCCACAACCATTGGAACCTCTATCCCAACCCTGTAAACGCAGGCGATCAATTGACCCTCACCTTGGGAGAAAATTCAAGTGAAGTGATAACCTACACCATCACCGACCAATTGGGGAGAAGGTGGACTGAATTAAGTGTAGGAAATGTACACCACCAAGCGGTGCAGGTGGATGTACCCAACCTGCCCTCCGGAACCTATTTCCTCACCGTTGTCGATGGAGAGGTGACCAAAACCATGTTGTTTACGGTAAGGTAAGTTCTCCTACCTGTCCTTTCTCAAACCTTCAGTTGCCATTTTGCGCAGCTGAAGGTTTCTTTTTGGGGCGTTTCACTCAATCGTTTGGCTCATCTGGTTGATGTGCTCAATCATGGCTTTGCGGTTTTTGTACGGAATAGGAATTTCTTTGCCATTCACCATTTGGACACTACACCCGTTGTTGCGGTTGATGCTTTGAATGTGGATCAAATTTACCAAATAAGAGCGGTGAATGCGCAAAAAGCCTTTCAACTCCAGGGCCTGCTCAAACTTAGACAAGCTTTTGGATACCAGCATTCTTTCCCCATTGTGGCGGTAGAGCTGAGTATACATTCCGTCGGCTTCGAGGTAATAAATGTCTTTGATGGAAACAAAATCAAAGCCATCGGCGTGGGGCACCGAAAGCTTGTCCGACATTCCTCCCAATGACTTCTGGGGTTGCACAGGCTGAAAAGGATGTGCCTGTTTGAGGGCAAACCCAATCGCTTCTTTCAGGTCGTTGAGGTTGATGGGTTTGAGCAGGTAATCCAAGGCACGTTGGCGAATGGCCTGGATGGCGTAGTCTTGGTAGGCCGTGACAAAAATTACCTGAAAATCGCGCTCCGAAAAGCGTTGCAAGAGGTCGAAGCCAGTGCCTTCGGCAAACTGCACATCCAAAAAAACCAAATCGGGTTGGGTTTGCCGAATCAACTTTTCACCGGTATCCAGCGAATCGGCCCAGCCAATGAAAGTAAGCCCCAAGTGGCATTTTTCAATCAGGGTTTGGAGCCCTTGCTGGCCCGCGCGTTCATCGTCAACAATAAGGTACCTTAGATTAGGGTGGTTCATGCATTTTTATTTTTGTGAACGAGGGGCAAAGTGACTTCAACGCGTGTACCGGCAGGCTTTCCATCGGCATCCACTTTATCGGTGATGGTGAGCGATGTCGCTTTCTTGTAAGAGGTGCCCATCAGCTGCAAGCGTTTATTGCATAGATGTGTACCATAGCTTCTTTGGTTGCCCGAAGTAAGTGTTTTTGCCCTACCTCTTCCCACACCATCATCCTCAACGTGGCAAATAAGTTGGTCGTCGGCTATGGCCCACGAAACAGTGATGGTACCTCCGCGTTGAGGTAAAACACCGTGCCAGAGGGCATTTTCAATCAGGGGTTGCAGTAGCATCGGGGGAATCATCAAGGCGTTCACCTGCACCCCCTTGCCGAACTTGAAGTGAAACTGAAAGCGATGTTCAAAGCGCATGGATTCCAATTCTAAATACAATTGCAAGGCCATGCGTTCCTCTTCCACGGTCACCAGCTTTTGGTGCGAATGGTGCAGCACTTTGCGCAGCAAGGCCGCAAACCGGGAGAGGTAATCGGTAGACGCATCGATTTGGTTGTTGAGGATGAAGTTTTGAATAGAGTTGAGGGTATTGTAGATGAAATGGGGTTTCAGTTGAGCCACCAAAGCTTCGTGCTGAAACTGCTGTGCCTCCTGTTCTAAGCGCACTTTGGTTTTTTCCGACTGCAACAGCCATGCAAACCCTGCTGCTGAAATCAATAGAATAACCACTGCGATCGAAAGTCCAAACCAAGGCGTTTCGGTAAACTTAGGAAGCAACACAAATTGTGCCAGCACTTTGGGATTTCCCCAGGTTTTTTTTCTGGCTTTTACGCGCACTTCTAAAGTATATTCCCCAGGAGGCAAAGTAGTGAAGCGGATGGTCTTTTCCGGTGCATTTCGCCATTGCTCCTCCAAACCGCGCAAGCGATATTGGTAGTGCAAGTTGGAGTGGTCTTGCTGCCAAACGGCCTGGAAAACAAAGGTGAGGTCGCGTTTACTTGGAGGCAAACGAACCCCCGCCTCCA
>CALCCE010000158.1 GCA_937899835.1 uncultured Flavobacteriales bacterium
ACCTGCCCACCGATGTGGAGCAAGCTACTTTGGTGATCTACAGCCTGGATGGCAAGGAGTTGATGAGTTTCAACAACCTCGATCGTGGCTACGGCAATGTATTGGTAGCAGGCAACGAGTTGCAACCCGGCAACTATGTATACCGCCTGGTGGCCGACAATGAAGTAGTGGACAGCAAGACCTTGGTATTGTCCAAGTAATGTCCCACCGCAATTAAAACTATTCATCCCGAGGGGGTCAACTAACTCCCCTCGGGTTGATCGCTGTCCGCCAGCAGCAATACAAAAACAACCGAAGGCAGTGGCGGATTCCTTCAAAAACACCCAAACACTATGAAAAAGCAATATTTCAAATTACCGCTTGCTCTTGCGGTATCGGCCTTATTACTGGCTGGTACCAGTTCAGCCCAGTCTTTATTTACACCTACTGGTACGGTTTTCAACGGTTCTGGTGGTGGTGTTGGCGTTGGAGCCAACCCTACATTTGCCAATTTGGATGTGGTAGGCAACAACGTACTCATCCGTCCAAGCAACAGCTTCAATCCCAATGGAAAATTCATTGGGTTAGGCGAATCAGGCGGTGTGGTTGGACCAATCAACGGTTGTGATATTTACGGTTTTCGCGCCCAGCGAGATCTGCGCACCTTTATCAACGTAGGCATCCGCCAAAACAGCCCTCCAGGTGGTCCGGTATTCATTGGTGACGGTATTCCTACCATTTCCTGGGGCTCAGAAGTACCCGTTTTCGGAACGTTTACCTTGCCCCGAATTCTCAACTTTGCCTTCGACAATTCGAACAGCAATTGCGGTACAACCATCGCCAACATGGCGGCTCCGACCAGCACCTACCAGTTTACGGTGTTTGGCGATGCCCTGGCTTCGGGCGGAATTTTCATGGATTCAGATGCCCGCTACAAGCAAAATATTCAGCCGATTGGTGATGCCTTGAGCCTTATTTCTCAGATCCAAGGAACCACCTATACGATGAACCGTGAGGCTTTTCCGGAACTGAATTTTAAAGAAGGAACAAACTATGGGTTCATTGCTCAAGACTTACAAAAGGTCCTGCCGGAAGTGGTGCGCGAAGATGAAGAGGGCTACTTGGCCGTCAATTACATGGCGGTAGTTCCCTTATTAGTAGAAGGAATTAAGGAGCACCAGGAGTTAACAGCTGCTCAAAACGAAGTGATTTCGGCTCAAAACCAAGAGCTGGAAGCGGCTAAAGTGGCCAACGAAGCGCTAAACACCCAAGTGCAAGAGCAACAAGCGGTCTTAGAGCAACAAGACGTACTCATCCGTCAAATCCTGCAAGAGCTGGAAGGCATGAGAAACGGCAACGCACCTGCCGCCAAAGGCAACGCAGCCAGCACCGGCGAAACCAGCCAGTTGTTTCAAAACCGTCCCAACCCATTCCGCGAAAGCACCGAGATTCACTTTTACCTGCCTACCGATGTGGCCCAGGCAACTTTGGTGATCTACAGCCTGGACGGCAAAGAACTGATGAGCTTCAACAACCTCGACCGTGGCTACGGCAACGTATTGGTAGAAGCCAATGAACTGCAACCTGGCAACTACGTGTACCGCCTTGTAGCCGACAACGAAGTAGTGGACAGCAAGACCTTGGTGCTGTCGAAATAATCGATTGCCCCCCATAGTAAGGTTTATGCCCCCGAGGTGGCCAATCGGCTACCTCGGGCTTATTGCTTTCCGCCAATAGCAAAACCAAAAATGGCAAACAGGGGCGGTTGTTTGCTACCCCAATAGCTAAATCTTATGAAAAAGTATTTTCGTTTTTCTGCTGCTATCCTAATAGCTGCTGCACTTCTGTTGACAGATTCTGTTTTAGGCCAAGCCCTTTTTACGCCTTCTGGTGGAACTTCTACGGGGGCAGCTGGTACACTGGGCATCGGAATCGATGCGGATCCGGCACTGGCACCACTGGATATTGTGGGCAACAACGTGCTGATCCGGCCAAGCAATAACTTCAACCCCAATGGGAAATTTATAGGACTTGGTGAATCGGGAGGTGTGCTTGGACCCATTAACGGTTGCGATTTATATGGCTTTAGAGCACAGAGAAATCAAAACACCAATTTTATCGGTGAGGCCTTTATAAACGTAGGGATTCGCCAGATTCCCCTTGCAGAACCAGGGTTTGATTTTAATGGGAATAATTTTCCCACCGTTTCCTGGGGAGGGTTTACAGAGGTCGTACCAGGGAAGCCTTTTCTCAACAACCTCGATTTTTTAAATGACAACTCTGATGACAATTGTGGTGATATCGTGGCGCGGATGTCACCCATGAACAGTCCTTATCAATTCACGGTATTTGGAGATGCCTTGGTCACTGGCACTTTGTTTCAAAACTCAGACGTGCGCTACAAGCAAAACATTCAACCCATTGGCAATGCCATGGATTTGATCGCCCAACTGCAAGGAAGCACCTATACCATGAACCAGGAGGCATTTCCTGAAATGAACTTTAAAGATGGGACGCAATACGG
Organism: uncultured Flavobacteriales bacterium; assembly: GCA_937899835.1. GTDB lineage: Bacteria > Bacteroidota > Bacteroidia > Flavobacteriales_G > Salibacteraceae > CALCCE01. The sequence goes on from CALCCE010000158.1 coordinate 2,504, forward strand.
TTTCATTGCGCAGCATGTAGAGGAAGTAATTCCTGAAATGGTGCAAGCCAATGGAGAAGGGTTTTTGTCGGTGAATTATACCGCTATGGTGCCCCTTTTAGTGGAAGGTCTGAAAGAGCAACAAGACGTGGTGGAAGGGCAAAAAGAAGTCATTGAAGCGCAAAGCCAGGAGTTGGAAGTTCAAGGTCAGGAGTTGGCTGCGGCAAAGCTCGCCAACGCAGCAATGAACAGTCAACTGCAAGAGCAACAAGCAGTCTTGGAGCAACAAGACGCACTCATTCAGCAAATCCTGCAAGAGTTGGAAGGCATGAGAAATGGCAATACACCTGCCGCCAACGGCAACGCGGCCAGCTTTGGCGAAACCAGCCAACTGTTTCAAAATCGTCCCAACCCCTTCCGCGAAAGCACTGAGATTCACTTTTACCTGCCTACCGATGTGGCCCAGGCTACTTTGGTCATCTACAGCCTGGATGGCAAAGAGTTGATGAGCTTCAACAACCTCGACCGTGGCTATGGCAATGTACTGGTAAAAGCCAATGAACTGCAACCTGGAAACTACGTGTACCGCCTGATTGCCGACAACGAAGTAGTGGACAGCAAGACCTTGGTGCTGTCGAAATAACCAATTGCCTTTCTAAATAAAATACCCTCCTGAAGTGGCTTTTGAGCTACTTCAGGAGATTGCTGGCCGCCAACGGCATCATAAAAATAAGCGGGAACAGGGGCGGCTGTTTCTTTCATAAACACCCAAATAAATATGAAAAAGCACTATCGTGTTTTGTCGGCAGCTCTGGTAGCTACCGCCATGTGTGTGGCCGGATCGCTTTCGGCCCAAACTTTATTCACACCATCGGGAACGGTATCCAACGGTTCTGGTGGTGTTGGTGTGGGAGCCAATCCTGCTTTTGCACCGCTGGATGTGGTAGGGAGTAATATTTTGTTGCGTCCCTCTAACTCTTTTAATCCGAGTGGCAAGTTCATCGGTATCGGTGAATCCGGTGGAGTGGTTGGGCCGATCAACGGCTGTGATCTTTACGGTTTCCGCGCCCAGCGTAACATCAATCAATCCTTCATCAATATGGGCATTCGCAGGATCAGCATCCCAGGTGGACCACAAGCCTTTATAGACGATTTACCAACCATTTCGTGGGGTGGAGACGTATCGTTTTTCCCGGGAGGAACTCCTTTCCGCAAAAGTCTTGATTTTCTCTATGACAATTCCGGGACTAGCTGTGGAACTACCGTAGCCCGAATGTCTTCTCCGAGTCTCACCTATCAGTTGACGGTTTTTGGTAGTGCCTTGGCTTCGGGTGGCGTTTTTGTCAACTCCGATGCGCGCTACAAGCAAAACATCCAGCCCATTTCCAATGCTATGGGTTTGTTGACCCAAATTCAGGGAACCACCTATACCATGAACCTCGAAGCGTTTCCTGAGCGCAACTTTAGCGAAGGCACTCAATACGGTTTCATTGCGCAGGATTTGCAGCAAGTCGTGCCCGAAGTGGTGCAGGAAGACGAAGATGGATACCTGGCCGTCAATTACTCTGCTGTGCTTCCTTTGATGGTAGAAGGAATCAAAGAGCAACAAACGGTGATTGAAACCCAACAAGCTCAATTGGAAGAGCAGCAAACTGTATTGCAACAGCAAGATGCGTTGATTCGTCAATTGCAGGAAGATGTACGGGCCTTGCAAACCGCCATGCAGGTAGAGCGCAAAGATGCGCCTGGCACCAGCACTTCCACCAGCCAGGAAGAAGGAGCTCAGCTCTTCCAAAACCGTCCAAATCCGTTTATGGAAAGCACCGAAATTTTCTTTTACCTGCCCAACGATGTGGCCCAGGCCAGCCTGGTGATCTACAGCTTGGAAGGCAAAGAAATGCTGACCTTCAATGGTCTCGACCGTGGATATGGCAACGTATTGGTAGAAGCCGGCCAATTGGAAGCTGGCAACTACGTTTACCGACTCATTGCCGACGGTGAAGTGATCGACAGCAAGAAAATGCTCTTGTCGAAATAATACCGCTTTTTGAAAAGTGGACGAGGGTGATGCTCTGTGGAGTGTCACCCTTTTTTATTTACCCCACTTTGCGCTTGGGTAGCGCCTGATCCGTGGCTTTGGGCCATTCCAATTTGAGGTTGAGGCTGCTGGCCAAGGCCAGAAATTCCTCTGATTTCGATTGACTTTCTTCGGAGAAAAGCTCCATTTCCCATTTTGGCAGCAACTGCTGGCTAAGGCGGAAAACCCGATTTTGTACTCTTTCGGGGTTAAAATCGATTTCCATTTCGCGGATCAGCTCCAATTGCGCGTTGAGTTTTTGCAAAAGCTTGAGGGGGGCCTTGTCTTCCGGCAAACGATCGAGCCAGTTCACCAGGTGTTGGGCCACGGAAACCGCCATGGTGTCTATGTCAACATTTACTTGCCAGTGCCGCACCTCCCGCGCCAGTTGCCGCAGTCGCCGGTTGTTGAGCGATTGTGCCGAAAAGAAGTGCGAAAGCTCCTTTTGCACCACCATTTCCAAGTTGCGTTGCAGGATAGGCGGAATCTGCAAATTCGATTCCCGCATCACATTCATCAAGTTGTAGTTGCGGTCGAAAATCTTGCGGTAGGAGTTTTCGGCTTGCTGCACGTTCTTTTCCAGAATCTTATCCAACACCTTGATCTGTTCGTCTTTGAACATTTCGCGCATGGAGAAATTGGGCCCCGGAAAATACTCCTGCATGATTTGAATCACCTCTGAAAGGTGTGCCGAGTTGAAGGCCTTGCGCAGTTTCACTGCCATTTCCTGGAAATCATGATCTGAGATTTTGCCGCTGGCCGAGCCAATGATGTGGTGTTGCCCGAGGTAAATAGCGGCAAATCGAAAGCGCTTTTCCGATAAAGTAATCTGCGAATAGATGGTGGTGCTTCCGATGGTCATCCGTTGCAAACCAGCTTCCAGGCGCTCAAAATAGTCGCTTTCGGCATTATAGCTCAAGATATCGATGTTTTCGGGCTCTTCGGAAAACAGGGAAGTAACGGCAAAATGCATTCCCACATTGAACAGGCGCAAGCGTGCCGGTTGCACGTGCTTTTCATAAATCACCGCTCCATTTTGAAGCTCGGGCAGGTTGCTTGGAGCGTTGCGCAATTGTGCCACGAAATCGGCTTCCAGCTTGCGGTCCGATTCCCGTTCGGCCAATTGAATGGCGCGGTTGGCATATTGCAGAATTTGGGTGGTTTCAATGCCCGAGACCTCATCGAAAAACCAGCCGCAACTGGTATACATCAACAACGCCTGGCGTTGCATTTCCAGCAGGCGAATAACGTGGGTGCGTTGATTTTTCCGGGGTGCTTTTTTGAATCGGGTTTTGAAAAAGCATTCTACACTTTCGTGAGAGCGATCTTGAATGACCTCCAGGTAATCGTTGCGCAGTACCCACGGGTTATCCGTAAAGGCGGCAATTTCTTCCTCGTAAATCGGTATCAATTGATCGCGCAACCAGTCGAGGGCTTGCCGCAGGGGCGCCCGCCATTCCTGCGTCCAATTGGGGCGCCCGCCCGTGTTGCAGCCGCAGTTGTTGCGCCAACGCTCCACGCCATGGGCACAGCTCCAGGAGCTGTATTCAAAAATTTCCACTTCCCACTCGGGCGGACACAACTCCAAATATTGGCTGTAGTTGGTAAGCCGGGCCAGTTGGTTTTCTTCGATGTGTCGGATGCAGTAAGCCAGGGCCATTTCCCCGTGCCGGTGGTGGTGGCCATAACTCTCTCCATCGGTGGCAATGTGCACCAGTTGTGGGTGGTGGTTTTTATCATCAAAACCTTGCATCAAGGCATTGGCAAACTGTTTACCGTCTTTCAGCAGGCCGTTAAAAGCCACACTTTGACTGATGGGGCCATCGTAGAAAAACAAGGTGATCGATTTGCCGTTGGGCAGCTGGCACCGGTAGGGACGCCTTGGGTCGACACCCGGATGCCAGTGCGCCTCGTGCCTCGCCTTGCTGCGCATGGCTTGTGACGGAGCCAGCAACGTATATTGAACACCATGGTTTACCAGCAATTCTAAGGTCTCCAAGTCTACCGCGGTTTCGGCCAACCACATGCCCTCTGCCTTGCGGCCAAAGCGCTTCTCAAAATCTTGTAGTCCCCAAATGATCTGGGTTTCCTTATCACGGCGGTTGGCCAGGGGCATAATGATGTGGTTATACACTTGTGCCATGGCCGAACCATGTCCGCCAAAATATTCCTGACTCAATCGATCGGCCTCAATGATCTTACTGTAGTAATACGGGTTGTGCTTTTCCATCCACGACAGCAGGGTAGGACCAAAGTTGAAGCTCATCTTGGCATAGTTGTTCACAATGTCGATGATGCGGTGATCTTCGTCCAGCACCCGGGCTGCCCCATTGGGGCCGTAGCACTCCGCAGTAATGCGGTCGTTCCAATCGTGGAAAGGTGCTGCCGACTCCTGAATTTCAATTTCTTCCAGCCATGCGTTTTCGCGTGGTGGTTGGTAAAAGTGCCCGTGGATACAGAGGTAACGCGGTTGACTCATGCAAAAAGGTCTAAGCTTCGGGTTTTAACACAATCATGGCCAGTGGGGGCAAGGTAAGCTCCAGGGAGTACTCCCGACCGTGGCTCGTCTCGGCTTTGGGTTGGAAGGTGCGCTTTTTCAGCGCTCCACTGCCCCAGTAGTTTTTGTGATCGGTGTTGAGCACCAGTTGCCATTTGCTATTGCCCGGAACTCCTAAGCGGTAGTTTTCACGCACCACCGGAGTAAAGTTGCACACGACCAACAAAGGAGCCGTTCCCGGGTGACCTTTGCGCAAGTAGGCAATTACCGAGTTGCTGTGGTCGGCATAATCGATCCATTCAAAGCCGGATGCATCGAACGCCAGATCGCTAAAAGCTTGCTCTTTCCGGTACATCTTGTTCAGCTCCCGCACCAGTTGTTGCACGCCTTTGTGCGGCTCAAATTCGAGCAAGTGCCAGTCCAGGCTTCCATCGTGGTTCCACTCCGAAGTTTGGCCAAATTCTCCGCCCATAAAGAGCAACTTGGTGCCAGGATGCGTAAACATATATCCGTACAAGAGGCGCAGGTTGGCAAACCGCTGCCATTCATCGCCCGGCATCCGGTCGATGAGCGGTCCCTTGCCGTGCACCACCTCATCGTGCGAAAGCGGAAGCATGAAGTTTTCCGTAAAGGCGTAGGTCATGCTAAAGGTGATGTCGTTTTGGTGGTATTGGCGGTAGAACGGATCTTTTTTAAAGTATTCCAATGTGTCGTGCATCCAGCCCATCATCCACTTTTGCCCGAAGCCCAAGCCACCCAAATAAGTGGGCCGGCTCACCCCCGGCCATGCGGTAGATTCTTCGGCAATGGTTTGTACCCCTGGAAAAGCCCCATACACGGCTTCGTTCATTTCTTTGAGCAGCGAGATGGCCTCTAGATTTTCGCGACCGCCGTGTCGGTTGGGCACCCATTCGCCCGCTTTGCGCGAATAGTCGAGGTAGAGCATAGAAGCTACTGCGTCTACCCGCAAGCCATCGGCATGAAATTGATCGACCCAAAACACCGCGTTGCTGATGAGGAAAGACCGTACTTCGTTGCGGCCATAATTGAAAATGCAGCTTTTCCAATCCGGGTGAAAGCCCAGGCGTGGGTCAGCGTGTTCGTAGAGGTGAGTACCATCAAATAGGGCTAAACCGTGTGCATCTTCGGGAAAATGGCTGGGCACCCAATCCAATATCACCCCAATCTTAGCCTTGTGGCACGCATCGATGAGGGCCTTTAACTCATCGGGGTTTCCATAGCGGGAAGTAGGAGCAAAGTAGCCCGTAAGCTGGTAGCCCCACGAACCGTAGAAAGGATGCTCCATCACCGGCAAAAATTCCACGTGGGTGAAGCCCATGTCCGAAACATACGCTACCAACTCCTCCGCCAGTTCTGCATAACTCAGCGAACGCTGGTCTTCTTCCATTTTTCTGCGCCAGGAGCCCAAGTGCAGCTCATACACCGAAAAAGGATGGTCGAGTGCCTGCTGTTCGGCCCGTTGGGCCATCCAGGTTTTGTCCTTCCATTTGTAGGAACTCTCCCAAATCACTGAAGCTGTTCGGGGCGGTTCTTCCCATTGAAAACCAAAGGGATCGCCTTTTTCCAGTATTTGACCACCATCCGACGTATGGATAAGGTACTTGTAGGCGTGGCCTGCTTTGGCACCCGGTACAAATCCTTCCCAAATGCCAGAGCTGTCCCAGCGCACATACAGCGGGTGCGACTCCTTGTTCCAACCGTTGAAATCGCCCATTACGTGTACCTGCTGTGCATTGGGCGCCCAGACTGCAAAGTAGGTACCCTTGGTGCCTTCCACCTTCATGGGGTGGGCGCCCATTTTTTCGTAGAGCCGAAAATGCTTTCCCGACCGAAAAAGTTCAATGTCGAAATCGGTGAGTTCGCTGTGCGCTACCACCGTAGGCAGTACCGGTTTTTTCTTTTTGATTTTCGCCATTTTCGTTACAGTTGAATCAAGAATCGAGCATCCGCATGATGCCCATGAGTGGAATCACCACCCATTTGGGTCGGGCGTTGAGTTCGTAGCCCATTTCGTAAATGGCCTTCTCCAACATGTGATAAGTGAGCAAATAGTGAATTTCGTTGCTATAGCCAATATCCAGGCCGTTGGCCATGGCGGTTTTGATGTAGGTGTGCAAAAACACCGAAGAAATGAAATTGTAGTAATTCTCTCCGGTATCGAACAACACCTCTTGGGTAAAGCCTAAACCTTCACCGTGGTTGAAAATGTTGGCATAGATGGCATAGTGAAACGAACGCAGCATGCCCGCCACATCTTTGATGGGCGGCTGCTTGATCTTGCGGTCGCGAATGGTACTTTCTGGTTCCCCTTCAAAATCGAGGATAAAAAAGTCGTCTTCGTTCACCAATACCTGCCCCAGGTGAAAATCTCCGTGGATGCGGATCCGCTTGCTGTTCAGCTTGCCATCGTCAAAAGCCAGGATGTAGTTTTTGATCTCATTTTTCTGTTCCAGAAAACGTTCGGCATATACCTTGGGCAAATCTTCTAGTTTGTCTAAGCTTTGCTCGGCCAGATGGTAGCGCTGGTCGAATTGATAGTTCAGTCGGTTTTTGAGCCACACCGCATAATCGCCGTTGAACCCTTCCGGATGAAAATGGCGGTCGTATTTGTCAGAAGAAAGACCAATGTGCATCTGAGCCGTACGCCGGGCCAGGTTTTGCACCCCTACCAAGGCGTCCCGCCCGATCAGTTCGATCATTTGGGGCCGAATTTTCGAGATGCGCAAAGGCCGGTGGCGACCGGTGCGTTGCAAGCTGCTGGGGTCGAGTCCCGAAGCTTTCACACGTTCGAAAAAAGCTTTAGAGTGGCCCAGGAAATAATCCCAGGCATTGTCTTCATGCTCCACCCGTTTTTGCATCAGTCCAATCGAGATATCGGGCAAAGCTTCGCGCTCCCAGTTGATGCTTCCGGCAAAAGCCGGTGAGTTTTTGAAAGCAGCACGTTCCGACAGAAAATGTGTGAGTTCCAAATCCGGGTTGGTTTCGCGAAATAACCGACGGTAGATCTTCAGGTAATATTCCTCGTTGAACACCACCGTGGTGTTGCTTTGATCAGCGTCCAAAAGGCGGGATTGTACCTCCATGTTGGTCACCTCTTCACGGAGCACTTTCCCCGATCGGAAAGCCAAAACACCGGGATCAAAAGGCACCTCAGCACTGGTATACAGTTGCCGAAACATCGTGTTGCGAAACGATGCCGAATACAGTGCATCCATCAACAAGCCCACCTCGTTTCCAATCTTGATTGGGGTAATGATGGCCGCATCGGGCACTTTGCCTGGGTCGCCATTGTAGTAGGATATGGGCAACAAATAGCGAGCTGTTTTGCTGGTGTAAAAAACCGTTTCGATGATGGTGATGTACACCTTTTTCTCTGGCGTGGGAAACTCCGTGAGGTATTCTAACCGGTAGTTTTTGATGCGGGAAGATTTACCTCCAAACCAGCGGCAATTGAGTAAGTAATTGGGGAAAACATCCCTCAAAAACCGCTCTACCAAGGGTTGATCTTCAAACAGATTGTCCCAAGACCGGTCGGTGACCAGCGTGTTCGCTTGTGGTTGCATGCTTTAGTTTTTGCTAATGCGGAAAAGGTGGAAGGGCAGCCGATAAGGGTTCAGCTCTACATAGTTCCACTCCTTGTTCCACTGGTAACTGTCGCCCGATACCAGATCGTGCATCACCAGGGTATCGCCCTCTTTGGCTCCTAGCGCGTCAAGTGGCAATTGTACCCAGCCGCTTTGGGTATTGTGTGGATCGAGGTTGGCCACACACAGCAAGTGATTGCCGCTCTCCTGATCGGCTTTATAGTAGGCCAGCAGGTTGGGGTTCTCGATGGCGCACGCCTTAAAGTTGTTGGTGATGTGCAGGGCAGGATTTTCTTTTCGGGCCCGGTTGACCACCGAAATCACCTCTTTCAGTTTGTTGGTTTTGGTCCAATCCCAATGGTGCACCTCGTATTTCTCCGAATTCAGGTATTCCTCCTTGCCCGGCACCGCATCGTGCACAATTTGCTCAAACACCGGCCCGTAGATGCCGTAATTCGAACTCAATGTGGCCGCCAGAAAAAACCGGGTGAGGTAGATCGTTTCGTTACCTCCTTGTAAATGATACGGATTGATATCTGGAGTGTTGGGCCAGAAGTTGGGTCGGAAATAGTGTTGAGAAGGCGACTGCGTCAACTCTTCCATGTACTCAATCCACTCAGCCTTGGTGTTGCGCCATGTGAAGTAAGAATAGCTTTGTGTGAACCCTACCTTGGCCAATTGGTGCATCACCCGAGGCCGGGTAAACGCCTCCGACAGGAACAACACATCGGGGTATTGTTTTTTCACTTCGGCAATTACCCATTCCCAAAACACAAACGATTTGGTGTGGGGATTGTCTACCCGAAATACCTGTATTCCTTGTTCGATCCAGTAGATCAAAATGCTTTTCAATTCGTCCCAAAGCGATTTCCAGGCTTCCGTTTCGAAGTTGATGGGCAAAATGTCCTGGTATTTTTTAGGCGGGTTTTCCGCATACTGCACGCTGCCATCCGGCCGCCAGCGAAACCACTCCGGGTGCGCTTTCACGTAAGGGTGGTTGGGCGAACATTGCAAGGCATAGTCCATGGCAATCTCAATGCCGTGGTCTTTGGCCGTTTTGATCAGGCGCTTAAAATCTTTTAACGTGCCCAACTCCGGATGCAAGTCTTTGTGGCCGCCTTCCGCAGCACCGATGGCCCAGGGGGAACCCGGCTCGCCCGGTTCAGCTGTGGTAGCGTTGTTGCGCCCCTTGCGGTGGTCTACGCCAATGGGATGTACCGGTGGAAAATAAAGCGTATCGAAACCCATCTTGGCCACTCGGGGGATAAGGGCTTCACACTCTTTGAAAGTACCGTGTTGGCCCGGTTCGGAAGCGCTGGACCGTGGAAAGAACTCGTACCAGGAACTGAAACGTGCTTTGGCGCGGTCGACATAAATTTCGAGTGTGTGGGCGTAGGTGGTGCTGTTGTCCGTGTAAGGGTACTTGCGAAACAATTGGGTCAACGCCTCAGAAAGTGCATTTTGCACCGCTTTTTTATAGAGAGTTTCGTTTTCGAATTGCGCGATCCAGGAGCTTACTTTGGCCTTTTCGGTTTTGTTTCCTGCCTTGGCAATGCGTTGCAAATACTGCACCCCGTCCAGTAGTTCCGAGGTGACCTGCTGACCGTCCTCTACTTTGCGTCCCAATTCATATTGCCAGTTGAGCGCATGGTCTACCCAACCCTCCAGGCGGTATTGGTAAACGCCCTGCTTTTCCAGCAGGATAGAGGCGCTCCAACGGTCGTTGGTGAGCGCTTTGAAATAGGTGGATTGCCACTTGCGTTGGCGTTCGTGGCGGTAGAAAAGCCGGGCCGCTACCAGGGTATGTCCATCGGCATAGATATCGGCTTCAATGGCTATACGTTCGCCCACCACACCTTTGGCACGGTATCGTCCCCCGTCGATTTCGGGAGAAACAGATGCGATTATAACTCGGTTTTGAGGTTTCATGTCTTGAGGTTCCAACTTGGATTTTAGGTGGAACTAAAGTAGGCTTTTTTGCGGAAAGTGTAATAGTTACACTTATTCGGTTTGTGAAAGGTATGTTACCCTTAACTCCACCAAATTCAGGAACTTGCCCGCTGAAAGAATTTACCATGCCCACGATACGCTTTTTCACCCTTTGGTTTTTACTCCCTTTGCTCTTTGTTGCCTGCACGGGCAGCAGCAATCACACCTGGCAGCTGGAAACGCTCACACCCGAAGATCAGTCCATTTCGGACCGCATAAAAGTGCATTTCAAGGCAGACCGGGTAGTGCTTACCACCTGGCGGCCCCAGGCCAGCGAAATCACCTGGAACAAGAACATGGAAGGCCGCAGTCGCGAGGTGGTGTTCATCAAATACCTGGTAGGCAAGGCCAACGAAGCGGTAGGCCGCATTGGCATGGTAGCCGACTACGAAGGCCAGTTTTATCCCCTCGATCCGGAGGCAAGAAACGATTTTCGGCCCGATCCTTTGGACGATCCGGTGGTCATCAATTACCTCGATTTGCGCAAATACCTCGACGACCGGTCAAACCCCACCCCCAGCGTAGGGATGATCGATCGGCGGGCACAACGCGAAGCCTTGCGGAAATAAGGTTGTCCTCCGTTTCTTTTTTCAACTCTTCTTTTCTTTCTCTCTCTTGTAAGAGCTTGATTTATAGCACCCTGTAGTTTCCTGATAAACTAAGGAACTCCTAAGAAAAACCAGGAAGTTTTTCGGTAGTGAAATGGGGTTTCGACCCCTCAATTTTGTGTTGTCACCAATCGCCAACGACATGAAATTGAAAACCTTAATCTCCACATTGCGCCCTTTGGGGCACCCCCCTTAGCGCAAGGTGTTGCGCCTTGACGCGCTGCGCATTTGCGCCCCATTATTTCGCCTAGGCAAAGCCCGGGGAACGCTGCAACCGGTGGCAGCTCCCCACCCAATTACCAATCACATTTCCACCCGCATTTCGGGGCAATCCTCTCTGGTCAACCACCTGGTTGATGAGCCGACCCCGCCATGCTTTTGCCAAACCAACTCATGAAACTTTTCAATACTACCACCGGAATTATTTTTGCTGTGCTCCTTTTTGCCGCTTGTTCTAAAGAAACAGATACCAACTTTCAACCCGCCGAACCTGCTACCCAAACCTTAAATGGTACCCGCGGAGGGGTAGAAAATCGTCCTAAAGCAGTACTGGGCAGTATTGGTACCTCAGGAGGCGCTGGAATTGCAGATGTATCCGTGAAACTCCTGGAACCTCAAACCTCTCATATTTTAGACTTTGCCGTTTCCGATGCCAGTGGCAACTATAACTTTGATCCGATAGAGCAGGGGGATTATCAGGTCCAATTTACGCACCACGACTATCAGGATAAGTTGATCGCCATTTCTGTGTCCGATACCCTCTATCAAATTGACACACTTTACTGAGTACATTTCATTAGAAATGGGGACCCGCTTCTATTACAGAAGTGGGTTTTTTTGTGTCTGTATATTTCACCCCATGTTTGGTTAGGGTTGAATTTGTACCTTTTGAAAGGGAATGAATATGCGGAAATTGCAAAGGATAGTGATCCCATTGGCGTTGGTATTTGCCCTGTGTGCCAACCCGTGGATAAGAAAGGTGAATGGGCAAGGGAGGGCAGATTCTTTGGAAAAAGCATTGCTCCGATTGCCAGAGAAAGCAGCTTTGCGGGAGGTGTTGCAATTGGACCGCGACCGAAAGTTGCCCGGTGCACTCCTGGTGCGCTTTGCTGCCAAAATGGAAGTCCACATTTCCGAATTTGCTCCCGGTGAAGAACGAGGGGCTGCCTGGGTTTTTGTAGGAAAATCGGCACAAACCCAAGGCCAATACGAGGCCTCCAATGTATTGATGGCCAATGCGCTCGAACAGTTCAAAATTGGCGCCAGGTCTATCCAGATTATCGACTGCTACCTTCTCATTGGGGCCAATCATTATTACCTCAACCAGTTGGAATCGGCAGAGGCCAATTTTAAAAAGGCACTGTCGCAAAGTAAAATTGTGGCCGATCGCCAGGCCGAATCTGCCATTTTGAAAAACATTGGAGTCTTGCAAATTGAGCAGCGCAAGTGGAAGGAGGCGGAGCAAAACCTGCGGGAGGCCATGGCGGTAGAGGATGAGTTGGGAAATTTGAAAGATGTAGCTGGCTCTCGGGTCAATCTTGGTCTGTTGGCTTACCGTCAGGAAGATTTTTCTGGCAGTTTGGTGCATTACAACGAAGCGTTGACCCTTTATCGGCAATTGGAGGAGCTTGGGTTAGAAGCGCGCACCCAGCTCAACCTGGGCATTTCTTATTTCAAGCTGGGGGATTTTGAAACCGCTCTAATACACCTCTATGAAGCCGTGCCATTGTTGCGCAACGATTCCTCTGAATTGCTCACTCTGGCCGAAGTGTACAGCACTATTGCCAACGTTTTCAACCGCATGGGGAAACCTGAAGACGCCCTTGAAAACCAGGAGAAAGCCTTGACGATCTTTCAAGAATTGGGCAACAAAAGTGAACTGCCGCACTTGATGAACAATATGGCCAACAGCTATCGGGATATGGGAAAGACCGCTACGGCCATTAAGTACTACAACAAAGGTTTGGCACTTAGCCGGGAAATGGGCCGAAATTTTAGCGAAATGTTATCGCTCGACAATCTGGGTGAAACGTATGAGCAAGAGGGGGATTACCAACTGGCTGAGCAGCACTACTTAATGGCCTTAGCTATTTCCGATAGCTTGGGATTGCGCGAAAACATCGCCATTACGGGCAACGAATTGGCCCGACTCTATCAAAAAACGCAGAAGTTGGATCGGGCTTTTATGTACCTCGACCGTGCCCGTGACAGTGCCCTGGCGGGCAATCACCAGCGGGAGTTGATGAAAAACCATGGGATTCGGGCCCTGTTGTTGGCCGATGAGCAAGACTACCAAAATTCAATGGTGTACCTCCGCAAGTCGGTGGCGCTAAAAGATAGCCTTACCGAGTTGGAGCAATCGAAAAGTATCAACGAACTGAACACCCGTTTTAAGGTAGACGAACTGAAACAGGCAGTGGGTTACCTCACTCCGTTGCGGGAAACCTTGCAAGAAAAACTCGATACGGTAAAAGAGGAAAACCGGTCGCTCGAAACGGCCTTTTACAGTGCCTCCATCATTGCTTTTCTGTTGCTCATTATTGCTAGTATGGCCTTCTGGCGCTACCGTGAGAAAAGGCGTTCGAACCAATTGCTGTTGCAAAAAAATGCACAAATCGAAGCCTTGATCAAGCAGCAGGCGACCATCAATCGCGAGTTAGTGCACCGCTCCATCAACCACCTTTCGGTGCTCCAGTCGGCTTTAAGTAGCGATTCGCGGCAACTGGGGCCTGGTCCGGCCCAGCAAATTGTACGGGGCAATGCCTCGCGGGTGCGTGCCATGGCAGGTATTATCAAAACTTTGTTCATCAACAACCAAAAAGAGGACCAGCCCAACGACCTCATTCCCATGGCACCCTACCTGGATCAACTGCTGACGGATTTGATCTCCAGCTTCGGGTGGTCACGGGAGAAGGTCAATTGCCAGGTAGTAGTCAATCAAGGCCTGCATTTGTCTTCGGATAAGGCAACAATCATCGGATTATTGGTCAACGAATCTGCCACCAATTCTTTTAAACACGGTTTTTTTGAGGGTATGGCCGAAAGGCCGGAACTGGAAGTCGTACTCAATTGGCAATCCGACGAAGCTGCCGAAGGCGGCAAACGCATCTTGGCTTTGGAAGTAATCGACAATGGAAGGGGGCTACCGGGAGCACTTTCGGAGGAAAAGACCGAAGGGGCAGGCGAACAGCGCCCACATTTTGGTTCTAAACTAATTCTGCAATTAACCGATCAACTCAAGGGACACCGTGAGCAACTGCCCGGCAAGGGACCCAATGGTAGGGGAATTGGCTATCGGTTCCTGTTTCCCATGAGTTAGAACCCGTTTAGGATCTACTTTGGTGATTGGTTGAGGGGCCTTTGTTGCTGCACATTGACCAACTTCTAACTAGTAGAAATACGGGTGACTACCCGAGGTTTAGGCGGTAATTTGTACGAATTTTCCCCTATTTAGGGGAGTCAGGAAAAGATAGAAAGCCCGTATTTTAGACTCCGCTTCAACGGGAGTTGGCAATCAAAAGTGGCCGACCTTCATTAGAAGCCCGCGCAGCAGGAAGATAATCACAGGAAAGCACTGAATTACAAAACGATGGAGCAGCAGGAAAAGATCAGCATTCTGGTGGTAGAAGATCAATTGTTGATTGCCGATGAGTTGGTTGATATTTTAGAAATGGATTTGGGCTACCGGGTGAGTGCCGCGGTGACCAGTGGAGAAGCTGCGCTTGAGGCCGCAGCGGTTGAGTTGCCCGATCTGCTGTTGTTAGACATCCAGATTGAGGGCGAAATGGATGGTATTGCTACGGCAGAAGTGTTCAATCAACGCTACGATTTTGCCTTGCCCATCATTTATGTTTCAACTCATTTTGATGCCAACACCCGCCAGCGGGCTTTGCAAACCCGGCCTGCCAACTACCTGGTGAAACCTTACCAGGACCACGAATTGGCTTTTGCCATTCAAATGGCGTTGCACAACAAAGAACAAGGCCGGGAAGTGGACCCGGAGCAGGGTCACCAACAGGGCCCTCCAAGCGGCCAGGTGGAGGAACTGCCCAATATACTCAACAACCGGATTTTTATTCGCCACGACAACCACCACGTAAAAATTGAATTGAGTGATGTACTCTGGTTGGAGGCCAATGGGGCTTATGTCAATTTTATAACCGCCCGCAAAAAGTTTACCCTTACCAACTGTAGCCTGGAAGACCTCGAATCGAAATTGCCGGGCAACCGCTTTGTGCGGGTACACCGCAGTTTCATCATCAACCTCGACAAGGTGGTGGCGTTCAATTCCTACTCCATCACCATCGATGGTGCGGAGAAGGTACAAAACCTCAAAAATTCGATGCAAAACCTCGATGGGCGTATCCCCATCACTGCACGGTACCGGGAGAATTTCGAGAAGCGTTTTCGCTTGATTTAGAAACCATTTTCAACGGTTTCACCTACTGGGAAAAAGCGTTATTCAGGCTTTTCCAGTAGTTGAAGCAATGGTGACTTTCTTTTACCGGAGCCTTGTTGTTCAGGCGCTTTTCCACATCTCTTTATTCCAGTTCATGCGCGCTGACTCCTGCCGATTGGCAACGGACCTGGTCGGCTTCAAAATGATTCAAAAACGGAACTACCCTTTCCAAAAACCCGATTGGTGGTTTGGGAAAAAAGAGTTGTACTCCTTCTTTAGTTAATGGTCATTTGGGAGGTAATCATTTAACAATTCCCATACATGCCTCCTTTTCAAACACAGACCATCCAGCTCTTGCTGGAACGTGCAGTAGAAAAAGCCCAAACCACTATGGATTATTCCGGGCTTGAAACTTTGAGTGATCGAATCAACGAAGTAGCCCAGGAAAGCCTGGGAGTAGAGGTTAGCCGAAAGTACCTCTACGACAATGTGTATTGTCAAATCAAAAAAGCCATCAAAAGCCGGCAACAACAAGTGTTCCTCAGCCGAATGCACCTCAATGCCATCGCTTTGTTTCTCGGTTTTCGCGACATCATTCAATTCTTGCAAAAAAACGGCTACCGGTTTCCCAATCATTTTGCAGGTTTTCCGGAAGCGGGAAGCAACAACTTACACGCACGCTCAGGCACTGACTTTGTGGCCTCTGAACCTGAAGTAACTCGCACACCAATACGGGTTTCCCAACCGGCCAATCCACGACTGGATTATACCGCACAAAGTCAGATGGGAATCGCTCATTCCGGAATTACTGTGCTGGGAGGTACGGTCTCGATCGATGCCCAAAACATCGCCGGTCGCGACCTGGTTTTTCAATCCCCTTTGGGGCAATCGGCCTAATTGCTAAACCGCTTTTGCAATGGACAACAAACTGCAATCGATGGAGGACTGTGGTGCGGTGACCGATAACCTCAATTTGATCGGTGAGCACGTAGCGGGTCGCGACATCCACATTACCGTTAATTCCAGGCCGATTCTGGTGCTGGATATGCTTAAACCTATCGGCCAACGCCTGTTGAAGCTACGGCCCTATTGGGGGCTGCTGCTGCTGCTGGGCGGACTATTTGTGCTTGGCTGGTACGGGTGCAGTGAGCCCTCGGGGCTGGTCTTGCGCAGAGCAACCTGGGCCCTGATGCCCTGTGGGTTGCTGCTGCTCATTGGCTATCCCCGCCGAATGCCTTGGCTTGTGACTTGCTCGATGATGGGAGGGCTCCTGTTGTGGCAGGTGAATCCTGAATATTGGGTAAACGATGGCTGCTATGCGCGTAGCGGCATGGCGGGACCAATGGCGCTTACTGGTGGTTTCAGCATTGAAGCTTCGGGCCCTACTCATGAAATGGTAGCCGAAACGGTGCGCTTTCGGGTAGATTCGTGGCAGGAACGCATCGCGGCCTCCTTGCCCTTTACCGACCGAGATGCCAGTTCGGCCGATTCTTTACAGGATGTACTCAAACGCTGTGGATTGCCGGAGGACGAAAGGGCGGTGCACTATTATTTCAGCAACAACGAGGAGGTACTCCGCTCTAAATGGAACCTGCAACGTATTGGGCTGAACCTGAGTCCTGAAAACCTGCTTTCTGAGGCAGGAGATGCGGCCGGGCGCTGCTTTCAATTGCCCTCAGGGAATCCGTCTTCCAGCAGCCTTACCCTGGGCATCTTCTTGCCCGAATCGGTAGAGTACATCATTCACGATGGCAAACCCCTGGGCAATTCTGGCTGGCAGGTTCCAGTAGAATATACCGCCCCTGAACGGCTGCTTACTTGTGATTTAGAGGCCTCCCCCGATGTTTCACGCATCACGCTGAACAGCATCCAAATCTTAGGCTTTAAACCCATAGAAACCTACCTCTTTGCTTTCAAAGGAGGGCATTGGGAATTTATCGGACTTCAATGATTGAGCAATATTTTTTACATGCATTTCACCAACCGAATGACACATTTGGGAAAGAAATTGCCGGAGCAGAACCATCGAATGTGCTGCCCACTTTTCCCGAATCTTATTTCAACCCCCAAACTACTTCAAGCATGAGTTCTAAACGACATGTGCTCCGAGCCATCGACGAAAAAGTACGTGGCATCTATTCTGTATGGCAAATCGGGGTTTCGCAAGATTTGCTGCGTGACCGCACCTATTGGTCGCAACGTGCCGATACGTTCAACTGGTCGGATTGGGAAGTTGACAATTGGCAACATGCCCTGGATGTGGAGAAATACTTTACCCTGGAAATGGGCATGCGCAGCAGTGGGGCGGTGCAAGGTCTCGACCCGAATTTGCGTACCTACCTTTTCGTATTCTAATGGGTTTTTCCCGGATGTTGGGTGATTGCCGCCTGCTGGCTCAATGTTCGGGGAGCTATTGCTTCCCTGAAAAAAGATAAGTCGCTACCTTCGTGCTGTTTTCGGGAGGTCAGTGCCTCTTTTTCCTGTTTCCATTTTTTGATATTCCTTTTGTTTGGGGAATTGTAATTTGTACCACATGACGCTGCTGCGCAAATGGGATTGGAAATGGATTGGAATAGTGCTGGGCATTTGGACCCTCATTGCGCTGCTGATTTCTACCCAGCTTTATTTGTTTTTGCAAGACAGTGGTAACGCCTTGCCGTGGCCCAAAGTCTTCCTCATTCAGCTCATCGTTTGGTACCTCTGGGCGGCTTTCACGCCGGTGCTCTTGTGGCTGGGCCGATGGGTACGCATCGGTGGGCGACAATCCATTTTGGCCATTGGTTTCCATTTGGTATTCAGTGTAGCATGGGTGCTGGTGTTTCTGGTGGGCTACGTCATCGTGTTTCAATTCGTAGCGGAGGTTCCTTACTCTTGGCAGGGCTTTCAAGCCACTTACAAAACCTTTTTTCTACAACTGTTTCACTGGGACCTCATCATTTACTGGTCCATCCTGGGCATTGGTTATGCCTTCGACTATTACCGCCAAAACCGCGACCGGGAGTTACAAACCGTGCAGTTGGAGTCGCAATTGGTGCAGGCGCAGCTACAAGCCCTCAAAATGCAGTTGCAGCCCCACTTTTTGTTCAATACCCTCAACACCATTGCCGGCATGGTGCGGGTAGAAGAAAAGGCAGCGGCCATACAGATGCTGGCCGGTTTGAGCGATTTGTTGCGGCAGGCCCTGGCCCGAAAAGATCAGCAGGAGGTGAGCCTGGAAGTAGAAATGGACTTTTTGCAGCGCTACCTCAACATCGAAGCCATTCGTTTTCGCGACCAGCTTGCCCTGAAGGTGGAAGTTCCTGAGCACCTGCTTGCGGCCCGGGTGCCCAGCTTGTTGGTGCAACCGTTGGTAGAAAATGCCTTTCATCATGGGCTGGCCAAAAAAATTGGAGCCGGTCGGTTGGAGATAACGGTGCAGCAACATGCTTCCGAACTGCGATTTCGTATTTTCAACGAAGGACCACCCTATCAGGAGCACCAAACCCAGGGGCAGGGAATTGGCTTGCAAACTACCCGCCAACGCTTGCAACAACACTTCCCCGACCAGCACCAACTGCACATTGGCAACGTAGAGGGTGGGGTAGAGGTAATCGTAGCCATTCCGCTTAAGCTTGAACCAAAGGCCACTGCATAGCATGAAGTTGAACACCATAATTGTTGATGATGAGTTCTATGCCCGGCAATCGCTCAAGGTATTGCTGGAGCAAGACGCGGATGTGCGGCTGGTGGCCGAATGCAGAAACGGGGCCGAAGCGGTGCAGGCCGTACGCCATTACCAGCCCGATCTGCTCATTCTCGACATTCAAATGCCCGAGATTAATGGCTTTGAGGTCTTGCGGCAACTTTCGGATTTGGTCCTGCCCATCGTAATCTTTTCTACCGCCTACGATCAATATGCCCTTCAGGCCTTTGAAGTACACGCCCTGGATTACTTGCTAAAACCCTACAGCGACCAGCGTTTTTTTGAGGCCTTGAACCGGGCCAAACAACAATTGGGGCAAGCCCAACCCACTACCGATCCACGCCTGGCGGCCTTACTACAACAATGGCAACCCGAAAGCCCCACCCGCATTGCCATTCGTTCTGCTGGTAAAACTAAATTGGTACATGTAGAAACCATTATTTGGGTAGAAGCAGCCGATCAATACGTGCGCTTGCACACTACTGAAGGAACTTTTTTACACCGCGAATCCATGAGCCGGATAGAACAACAATTGACCGGCCCCTCTTTTTTTCGCACCCACCGATCGGCCATCGTAGCCCTCAATCGCATCACCGAATTGGAGACCTACGCGCAGGGCGATTGCTATGTGCATTTAAACAGTGGCGACCGCATCCGCCTGGCGCGCAACCGCAAAGAAGCCCTCGAACAGCAGCTCGGTTTGTAGCTTTTGCCGAAAGCCTCCCAACAGCAACCCCGCCTTTCCCAACATCAATTCCCGCGTAGCCTCCAAGTCCGTAGCAACAGCGCCTTGATGGACCTACACTTGTGGCATCAACCACAAAATACTTTTCACAATGCGAAATCGAATCTTAGGCATGTGGCTGCTAAGCCTGTTGGCCATCACAGCCTGTACCGCACAAACTACAAACCCTACTCCTCCTATGATTGAAAAGATCATTGAAGCCTACGTGGCCGGTGGCGATCAAAACAACAGCTCGGTTTACCAAAACTACCAGAGTCCTGACTTTCGGGTAGCCTTCAACAACACGGCGAAGAACACCCTAAGCACCATGGACTATAGCACCTACCACACTATGATCGACAACAAAACCTTCGGAGGTGATACCCGCAAGGTGATAATGGAAGAGGTGCAACTGCATGGGGATCAGATCGCCACGGTAAAAGTGCGCCTGGAAGGTAAGAAAGCCATTTTTTACAACCTCTTTTCGCTGGCCAAGGTAAACGGCGAGTGGCTGCTCGTGCAAGATATGGTATACATGACGCCTAAAGCTGCAGGATGATGAAAGTATGGATATTCATTTTCTTTGGGTTGTGCCAATGGGTGCCCTTGATGGCACAAGAAAAAAAGGGCACCGCCATAGAAGTAGGGCACACAGCTCCAGAACTCATTACCAAAGACATTGCAGGCAATCCGGTACACCTTGATGCCTTGACCAAAGATGGAAAAGTAGTCTTGAGTTTTATGCGCTATGCGGGTTGTCCAGTATGCACTTATCGGGTACACGAACTCAAACAGCAACACGAAAGCCTGAAGGCACAGGGCTACACCCTGATCGTGGTGTTCGAGTCCAGCCCTGAGGTGCTGTTGCAATACCAGCGCGAATTCGATTTGCCTTTCACCATCATAGCCGATCCGTCCAACCGCTTATACGATGCCTATGCAGTGGAAACCTCAGCGGGAAAAATGCTGAAAACCTCGCGGCAGAAAGAAATAAATCAACAGTTCAAAGCCGGAAAAGAAATGTACGCCAACAAATACAAACGCGATGGAAAAATGACCCGCATCGGAGCCGATTTTGTAATTGGCCCAGGCAGGGTAGTGCTAAAAGTTCACTACGGAGCCCACATCGGCGATCACCTCGAACTTAGCACTCTACTGGCCAGAAATTAGAACCTTGCATTTCGGAAACAGGAAAAGGAAATCTTATCTGGCCTTACCGCCCTTCGCGATTGCGCGAAGGGCGGTTTTTGTTTTTGGTTAGTGGATCCTATTGGTGATCCTTCTCCTGAATCCATCGACTCAGCCAGTAGTTTGGCTCAGTCGCTGGGCCCGAATGAATCCCCGAAGATTGATCGTAGTTTGCAACTACGATCCGTTTTCCAAGATATGGAACATGCCCTTAGGAATCGTCCGGCAGGTCTAAAACCTAAATTATACCCACCTTCGGCAGTTGGACACCGATGTTTGTCGTCGGAGGCAGACTATTCTTAAGTATAATTTCAGAGAACGGACTATTCATTGGAACTAAAATTGCTTAGCGCATAAAAATGGATCAAGTCCATAAAATGAGGTATTTTGAGGTCTCTTTACCACATACATCTTGATTTGATTCTTTCCATTTTTACTACTATCCCCAATAAATATGAATTGTTTCGATCCCCTTTTTGCCAAAAAAGAAATCAGTATCCGTTTCGTTTCGGTAACCATTTGCTTGTTGTTCCTGCTTGTTGGTAGCACCGCTGTGGCGCAGACCTACACCGAATCTACTATTGCGATCTTACCACCGGTTACCACCAGTTCGTTGGCATTCGCTGATCTGGATGGCGACCTCGACCACGATTTGGTGATTGCTGGCATTGACACCACTCTCAATCCCATAACAAAGCTTTTCCTCAACAATGGAAATGGCGCTTTTACTGAAGCCAGCGCTTTTTTTAACAGTGTAGATGAAGCAGAAGTAGCGTTTGCAGACCTCGACAATGACAACGATCAAGACCTAATCATCACCGGTGAAACTGCAGGTACGTTGATTACCACCATATTTCTAAATGACGGCTTGGGCAATTTCCAAGAGAAGTTCAACCCGTCGTTGGTAGGCACCGATGCGGGTGGAATAGCCATTGCAGACATTGATGGCGATGGTGATCTGGACCTTTACATTGCTGGCTTTTCAGGTTTTAACGTGAAGTCAGGAAACCTGTATACCAACGATGGAACAGGAACTTTTACAGAAGTAACAGGAACGGGCATAGATGTGCTTGGAAGCGCGGCCGCTTTTGCGGATATAGATGGCGATAATGATCAGGACTTATTGATTACTGGGACGACAGGTACTACTTTAAACAACGTCTCCACAAAACTTTACCGCAATGACGGTCAAGGAAGCTTTACTTCAGATACCAACTCCAACTTGATTGGGTCCAGTTCAGGCGCCATTGCCTTTATGGATATGGATGGAGACGCCGACTTGGACCTTTTCATTGTGGGCTATGCATCAGGAGCCATTCCAACTTCCACCCTTTATACCAATGACGGAACAGGCCTGTTTACCCAAGTAGCAGGAACGCCATTCACCGGGGTAGCCATTGGCGACATTGCAATTGATGATGCCGATGACGATGGAGACATTGATATCCTTATCACAGGCAATGCATTTCCTACCGCAGTCACTGAGCTCTATTTGAACGATGGCAATGGTGGATTTAGCTTGCTTAGTGGAACTCCGTTCAGTGGCGCAGTGGTTAGCTCGGTTGCCTTACGAGATGTTGACGGGGATTTTGATAAAGACGTGATTGTTTCCGGATTATTACCTGGAGCAGGTCCCGGTGGGTTTCTTACCAAAGTTTACTTAAAAGATGGAGTAGGGTCCAATGTTAATGTGAAAGAAACGCTCGAAAAAGAGGCAGGGCACCTAAGTATATTTCCAAATCCGTCTAATCGTGGTCGCATTACTATAGGGTGGAGTGGTTCGGAGGAAAAAGTGAACGGGTTTACGATTTTTGATGTTTCAGGTCGCACCCTGATCGCTTCTCAAACACCGCGCATCCTTCAGGGGAACCGCATAACGGTTGATACTGCTTCGTTGAAGCAAGGTACCTATCTCGTTGAAGTATACCACGACGGTACGGTTTCTTACGGTAGGTTTGTGGTGGCTAATAGTAATTGAATGGAGTATTTGGTGAATCGGAGCGCAGCAACTCTTGATGCCAATTGGTCATTTAGCGCCCTAAGGGCTTTAGACAAGCGGCCTACTTCGCATACTTCTTCACCATTCTCCGAATGCCAATGGTACCCACTACCGTAGGAGCCACCCAAGGCACGATTGCCCAATAGCCGGGCAATACTTCCAAAAAGCGGTTAGCGCCAAATACAAAGAAGGCAGTATAGGCAGCTATGGCACTCACGAACATGCCCACCAGGTGATCTTTCAACCAATTAGAGCTCACCGGTGGCCGACGAATTTTTTTGATGAAATTGGGCACATCGGCAAGGCCAAGACCAGCGAAGATGAACATGAGAATGGCCGAACCATTTCCTCCCAGATAGATGCCATATATCACCATGCCGATAGCTGCGGCAATTACGAGGCCGTCTACTACGCGCTGCCAAAACAGAAACCGCATAGGGTTCTCTTTCTTGTAGTGTAACACCCGAATGCCATGCCAAAGGGGTTTGGCGGTAATGAGCGCGATGAACCCTAAAAATGCCCCGGTGATAGGTCGGCCTACGATCATGTTTCTTACACAAAGAATAGCAGCGGTCACCACTACCGTCCACATCAAGATCACATAAAACTTACCCGATAAGCGGTGGGCGGTTCCACCCTTTTTGGTGAAAGTAGGGACCCAGAATAGGACGATGCTGAGAAAGCCGGCACCGATGTGGAGGAAAAGTAAGGTTTGAAAGATGGGATGCATGACATTTGATTTTGAGCAAACCTACCCCGAATAATCCCGGAAAAACAGGCGTATGGGACGAATGACAAGCCTTTGTGACGACTGTCAAAGGCAAGTGATGAGTTGCAAAGTGCCAGGGAGGAGCGACAAAAAGGCCGTTTGGGTTAGGTGACCGGTCGTGCTTCCAGCAGTTCCCGAACGGCTGGGATATAAGACCTCGAAACCGGTACTTCAAAGTCGGGTACACCCTCTAACCGCAACTTCCAACCTTGGGCATTGCCGTTTACTTCGGCCACCGCATCGAGGTTCACCAGGTAGGACCGGTGACAGCGGACCATGGGTGTTTGCTCCCACTCACTTTCCAGTTTAGAGAGGGTGTTTCGCACCACTTCTTTTTGCAACGATGCAGCGCTTAGGTAGCTTATTGAAACGTAGTTCTGCATGGCTTCGGCGAAGCGCAAGTCGGAGATGGGAATCTCCAACGGCTTTTCGTTGGTTGAAGCCAAAGCCACCTTGGCTACCGCTGGATTTTCAGCTAGGGCAGGAGTGAGGGCCAATTCCTGGGCTTGTTCCCGGTTTTTTCTACTGGCTTTCATTTGGTGGGTCATGCCCGCAAACACAATCGGAAAAATCCCCACCAAAACGGTGTTGCCCATCATCTCCAACAAAAACGACCAATTAAAAAACTGGTTCATCAGTAGCGAGAGGTAGCAAAAGTTGCCCAATGCAATCCAGGCCAGCAAAACCGAATTCTGGAAAATCCACTTGGCCAGAGTCCAGGAAGGCACATCGGTCCTAATCTTCAACACATAGTAGGTGAACAGATCAAAACACCAGCCGAACAATACCGTTACTCCACCAAAACCCATGCATATCAGCAGACGTAGTCCATTTTCGTCGATATGGTGCAGGCCAAAAGGACGCAGGAAAAAGAGAAACAGGCTTACAAAAAGCCCAATGCCCAGCAAAGTACGCAGGTTTTTGCGCGGATGTTTTTGATCGGGAAAAGGTTCAGATAAGCTTCGAATCCAGGAGCGAGGCGCCATGCCTGCAAAATAATAAAGTTCTGGCAGCTCTGTAAGAAAAGCTTAAAAGAGGATCTAAGGGAACCTTAGGGCATAAAAAAGGCTGCCCGGTAAGAGACAGCCTTTGAAAAACGTTTGAAAGACTTTATATCGATACAATCGCTACATCCCAGTTGTTGTTGGCGTTGGGCCAAGTATTTACAAATACGATTTGGTAACCCATGCCACCGGCACAAGGGCCATTGTTGTAGGCATCTGGAAAATCAACACCACAGCCCATAAAAGGATTATATGATCGAGCTGAGCCGATACCATTGTTTTCAGTAGCCTCTATGTAGATGAGCGGCAGCGTGTTGAGGTAGCCTGTGAAAACAGCATTTCCACCTGGGGGAATGAAGGCCGCTTGAGATATAGATGGTGTGCAAGAACCTTTGCGGAGGTCCCAGGTAGATATAACCTCCATATCGTGGCAGGTGGTGTTATAAACGGTAATGGTTTGGTTTTGCGCCAAGGCACTGGTGCCCAGGCAAAGGAAAGCCAGAAGGGCCAAAATTTGGGTTTTCATAAATAAAGAGAATTAAGGGTTTATAGAACCGTGAAAATAAAAGGTTCTTCAGGTTTTTACAAATCTGTCATCTTTCCAAACAATGAATAAACCCTCCAACTTGTGCGTAATCTCTGATTCTTACCAAAGAAAAAGGGGCCGCTCTTATCAAAGAACCGCCCCTCTTTTCACCCAAAGAGGTCAGAGTGATGTTGCTGCATCACGAATAGTGACCTCTACTCTCTAAACACTTTGATGGGAAGAAAAGAACGTTGATGTGTCCCATCTGATACCCATTAATGAAAACACCTTGCCAAACTTTGTCACCAACGGAAGATTTGATGAAAGATGGGATGTTTTATCCATTGTAATGTGTTGAAAAATAGTGAGTTGGTTTGTGCTGTATAGTCTTTTATAAGCCTGCGATCGACGGAATGGATTTGGTCAATCCTTTCCCAAAACCGGAAAAACCTTCCGGAAATCAAAAAATGATCCGGCTCCTTTAGCGAACCACCACTTTACGAATGGCATTGGCATGGTCTTCGGTCTGCAGTTGCAACCAATGGATGCCTGAGGGAAATGATGCTGAAATGATGCTGGTTTGTCCTGTAAAGGTATCGCGGTGCAACAAGCGCCCGTTGAGGTCTTTTAATTCGAAATCCACTGGTGTGGGATAAGGACTGCGGAATTGTAACCGCCGGTCGGCTGGGTTGAGGAATATTTCGAAAGGGGCTGCCGCAGGAGGTTCGGCAACGTTCAATTTGCTCTGATTCTTACCAAAGAAAAAGGGGCCGCTCTTATCAAAGAACCGCCCCTCTTTTCACCCAAAGAGGTCAGAGTGATGTTGCTGCATCACGAATAGTGACCTCTACTCTCTAAACACTTTGATGGGAAGAAAAGAACGTTGATGTGTCCCATCTGATACCCATTAATGAAAACACCTTGCCAAACTTTGTCACCAACGGAAGATTTGATGAAAGATGGGATGTTTTTTTCATTGTAATGTGTTGTAAAAGAGTGAGTTGATTTGTTCTTTGTAGTCTTTCAGAAGTGTGCTATCGACGGAATGGATTTGGCCAAATCTTTCCCCAAAACGGAAAATTCTTCCGAAAATCAAAAAATGATCCGCCTCCTTTAGCGAACCACCACTTTACGGATCGAATTGGCATGGCCTTCGGTATGCAGTTGCACCCAATAGATGCCTGAAGGAAGCGATTCAGTGATAATGCTGGTTTGTCCCGTAAAAGTTTCGCGGTACAACAAGCGTCCGTTGAGGTCTTTGAATTCCAAATTCACTGGTGTGGGATAAGGACTGCGGAATTGCAACCGCCGGTCGGCTGGGTTGGGGAAAATTTCGAAAGGGTCTGCCGCAGCATTTTCGGCAACACTCACATTGTTGTCGGTGCAACTTGGAGCGATCCCGGTAGCATGAAAGCCCAATACACCGTCTTCGTAACAACGCAAACCGGTAGAGTAGTCGAAATCACAAATCACTTGTTGCCTGGTTGTGCCAAAATTGAAAAGAAAACTCATGTCGCCTAAACGCTCAATTACTTCCGCTTCTACAACTCTTGGAGGGTTGGGGCTTCCTGCATTGGTGTAGGTGAGGTACAAAACCCGAAGAGCTGTATTGTTGATGGTAGTCGTGGCGATTGAATCGACATGAACCACCACGGTATCGGTATCGTTGGGGAAATTGACGGTGGTTTCTAAAATGGACCAAGAGTCGCCTGCTTGCGCGGAGAAGTCAAACAATAGTTCAAATTGATTGAAATCCGGATTGTAGAGCCAAACGCTGTCTGCATTGGATTTGATGAATTCTACTTCGGGCCGAAAAGAGCAAATGATGTCGCCGTCTTTGACAATTTTGGAACAAGTGTCGCCCAAAACAACGGTGTCTTTTTCGACGTACAAACGAACTGCTTCATAGATCGGATATAAGGAGGAGGCTTTTCCAAAATGCCATTCAGCGCCAACAGGTGCAAAGCTTTGAGCAAATGGTGAAAGAGACGTAGCCAGGAGGATGGCCAAAAGGGATAGCTGTTTCATAAGATACAGTGTAGATTAATGAATGAAAGTAGGTTTTGGGGATCCCTTGTTTTCAAGATACCACATGGAATAAAAGGGATGTCTACACATGAAAATTTTCCTGTAATCTGGTTCGCAGAGAGCGTTTTTTCTCCAATTATTTGCAAAAAAGACCGAATCCCTGCACCTTAGAGGGCCTAACCAAATTTGTTGACCTTATTCCCTAAAATATGAAAGTGCTGATCGTTGATGACGAACCAGACGCCTTAGACAACCTGGAAATCATGCTTTCCGATTGGACCGAAGGGATCGAAGTGGTGGGACGCGCACAAGGAGTGGCTACTGGTGTCAAGAAATTTAGGGAAACCCAACCCGACATCATCTTTCTCGACATCGAGATGCCGGATGGAAACGGCTTCGAATTGTTGGCTCAACTGCCTACAGCTGGTTTTCATGTCATATTTGTGACTTCTCACGACCGCTACATGCTACGAGCCTTGCGCCTGGCAGCAATCGACTTTTTGCTCAAACCCATCAATCCGGTAGAACTGCAATCTGCGGTGCAGCGGGCGCAGCAGAAGCTCAATGAAAAAGACGAGCATACGAAACGGCAAGTGCTACAGGAAAACCTCAATGCAGATGAACCTTCGCGATTGGTAGTGAGCGACAAAAACAACATTTACCTCATAGAAATAAGCGATTTATTGTATTGCAAGGGCGAAGGCAACTACACCACTTTTTACCTAAGGGAAGAATCCCCGGTGGTGATTTCCAAAACCTTGAAAACTTATGAGAAGCTTCTGCTCGACGAACATTTTTTTCGGGTACACAACTCTTACATTGTGAACCTCAAAGCCGTAAAACGCATCGAAAAAGGAACCTCTGATCGTCTGGTGATGCGCAACGGTGATAAAGTGCCCATTGCCACCCGCCGAAAATCGGAGGTGATTCAATTGTTGACACAGTGAACCAACGTTTTTGAGGTTTGGATGGTCTACTAAATGCTGTGGGGTAGATATCCGTTCCCACCTACTTAGCAATAGCCTCTTCGGAAAACACTGGCTGTCAAACGCCTCAATCTCGGCAATGAATGCATGGTTCAGATGGCCGTCTGATAACTTTTTTGAACGTATTTAATCCGTTTTATGTCGTATCTCAGTTCTACTCCCAATTGCATTCGCTTGGTATTGTTCTGCTGCTGTTTTGTGGTTAACCTCCACGTAGGCTATTCTCAAACTTTCGCCAAAGATTCGGCTATCAAAAGTTTCACCACCATCGTCAACATGGCTCGGAAATCGAGGATGAAGCGAGATACCTTAGAATATGCTCAACTGCTGGATTCTTTGCGGAACATCCACCAACAATATGCGATTCAACATGCTCCCATTTCCATTGCCGTCACCGAATTGGTGCATGCGCATCAAACTTTCCAATACGAAAAAGGCCTCGCATTGGCGGATTCTATTGATCTCATCATTGATGATGAAAAGTGGGTGAAATACAAAGCTAATTTTTTGATGGAACGTTCAACCCTGTTGTTTCGGTTGAGCCGCTTGAGTGAATCGCTCTACTATTTAAAACAGGCATTGGAGGCTGCTGAGAACCACGGGAACCTCATATTGAGGGGAAAAATCCTTGCAAACCTTGGCAACCGCTACTTTCGACTGGGAGATGATGAAAAAGCGCTGGAGTATTACCTGGAGAGCCTTGCCGAAAAACAGAAAAATGACGACACCAATTCTATTCCCTTTACCTTACAAGGGTTAGCGGCCATTTATTCTCGGCAAGCCAATTCTGAAAAGGCCATCGAAGTGGGCATGGAAGCCATTCGAATTTTTCAAGCCAATGATCAAAACTGTGAGGCGGTTCGGGTATATGGCATGGTTGCCGCAGAAATTTACAATTTAGGGAGCTTGGATTCTGGGAAGTTGATGCTCAGGCAAACCATAGAGCTGGCCGATCGCAACCAATGCAAATATGGGTCATGGTTGTCGAGTTATGCATTGGGCCATTTAGAATGTTTGGACAACAACCATGCAAAGGGAATTGAATGTTATCAGAAAGCTTTGGAAGGCGGCTCCTTGTTGGATGATCGGATAAGAACCACCATTATGATTGAAATGGTGCGGCCCTTGCTTCGATTGGGAGATCGTGAGTTGGCCGGGAGGTATCTGGACTCGGCCCGTGCCAGGATAGATTCTATTGAGGGGTATAGTATACAAATGTCATTTTATGTTTCCGAAGATGCGTTTTACCAATCGGAAAATAACTGGTCCCAGGCTTATGAAAGTGCCAGGAAAGCTCAAGCATACCGCGATTCTATTCGAAACCAGGAACGAGATGCACTATTGGAAGAAACTAGAGTGAAATTTGATGTTGCTCGTTTAGAAGATCAACAAAAATCCTTGTCGGAAAATCTTGGATTGAAAGAACGGGAGTTGAAACTTTCGGAGAACAACAATCGACTGAAAAACGGCATTTTAGTCTTTGGTTTGCTTGCCTTGCTCACTGGTGCCGGAGCCGGGTTCTTCTTTTTCCA
>CALCCE010000159.1 GCA_937899835.1 uncultured Flavobacteriales bacterium
ATACCGTAAGCCGCTCGGGAGGAGGCAGCCAACACATCTCCGGCAGGCTTGTGCACCAAGATAAAAGAGCTCACAATACCAGAAGGATTGGGAGCATTAAACTTCAGCCTCAAGGAAGTAACATCGCTATTGGCAACGCCAGCCGGATAGGTGAACCGATAGGTAGCTACCGTGCCCCGGTGCTCGGGACCACTACAGATAGCTGAAAAACCTGTTTCAAAACCTACTCGATTGGTAGAAGTATTGGATACAAACTGATATCCCGGGTATTCACAGGTAAATTGGGTTTGAATTTTGGAAGCCGAAGGTGTAAGGGTTCTGGTCCAGATGTATTGACTGTACCCGGAGGAACTCAGTGCCAAAAGGAAGATAAAACTAAAAAGAAGTCGATGTAGATTCATGCTCAATGCTTTTTGAAATTATTGAGAGAGATTGGATAAGGTGAGACAGCATCCGGTAATCGAACCGGATAGTTGGCGTAAAACTCACCATTATGCACCGTCCATTTTTTCTCAATTCATCTACAGCAGTCTTCAGTTCAAATTCGTCATCATCCAATTGATATTCGGACAATTTCTTCACAGTGTCCTGAGTTCATAAATGGTGGAACCACAAGACAAGTTTCTTGATTGATTCTAATGGAGCATTGCTCTCCCCCTGAGATCCATCCTCAAAAAAGGAGTAGCTAAGCATTAGTCTACTCCTTTCTCCATCATTAAAAGGAACTCAGAAGCTCCACAAAGGCTTTGAAAGATCAAATTCAGCTGCTGCAAAACCTTGCTTTTCAGGAGCGAAACGCACCGTGGCAAATGCTGGTGATGATCGTGATGGGAGCCTAACCCATAAGACCAATATAGCCTAAGGGTTACAGGAACCATCGCGTTACCTACTATAATGCTGGTGAGCGTAGGGAATTTTTCTCTGTTCGGTGTTTGGCCGAAAAAATGAACGGATTGATCTAATTAATGGAAAAATGACGTTTCAATCGGAAAGCGCAAATGCAGTAAAAGCGCAAAGACATAAGCACGACCGTTATCCTTTTATATCCTGTTTATCGACTCACCGATCCACCACCAGGCGTACGATGGAAACCTGCTGGCCACTTTGCACTTGCACCAGGTAGAGTCCGGAAGACAATGCAGTGGTAGAAATCGGCAGTACACTTTCCGCACCTTTCGAAATCAATGCTTGCCGCATCACCAGTTGACCGGTGAGGTCGAACACCCGCAATTCAAGCCCTTGGCCTTGCTCCCATGCTCCTTGCAAATGCACAACATCGCGCGCGGGGTTGGGAAATACCGACAGGGACCACTCTCCGGACTGTTCTGCGATGGGGGCTGCGGCTGGACTTTGCTCATTCGCCACAGCCAAACGGGGCTGCGGCACGCCAGGAGTGGTGAGCGTACACACCGGTCCATAATTTCCCCAGGTGCCATTGACCGAGGCAGCTACCCGAATGTTATAGGTCGTGTTGGGTTGCAAATTGTTGGAAGCCCAGTCGAGGCGCCAAAGGGTCCATTGATAACCACGCACGTATACCGTGCTGAAGCCAGAACCCGGGTCTGTAATTTCTACCCGGTAATTGTCCGCTCCGGGCACGGATTGATAAAACAGGTATTGCGACCAACTACTCAAGGTGGTGTTGCATTGAGAAGTCACCAATTGGGTGGTGGGAACTGTGCTTGGAGTGGTTACCTGGCAAGCAGCACCATAGGGCTGCCAAACCCCGCCCACTTCGGCCGCTACCTCTACGGTGTAGGTGGTGTTGTAAGCGATACCTGGAACAAAGCCAATTCTAAAATTGGTCCAGTGGTAGCCACGGGTATACACCTGAGAAAAAGCTCCGGCCGATACCCGATACCGGTAGTTGGTAGCCCCCGGCACACTGCCGATGTAGAGCCACTGTGCCAGACTGCTCACAGTAACATTGCACGAACTGGAAAGCAAACTTGTAGTGGGTGTCACCGTTGGCGTGGTGATGGAGCAAACCGGTCCGTAGCTGGTCCAGGAACCGTTGACCAAAGCCGCCACCGAAATGGCGTAAGTCGTGTTGTATTGAATACCGGGTACAGCTCCCAATTGAAAGCTGGGCGCAGCATACCCGCGCACATGCACAGTATTGAAACTGCCCGAAGTAATCTGATACCGATAGTTCGTGGCTCCGGGAACGGACGAATAATAAATATAATCGGCCAGAGTGTTGAGGCTATTGCCGCAAAAGGAAGGAACAATGGCCGAGGCAATGCACTGTACCGGGATTGATGCTGTAGTAGTGCATCCGTTAGCATCCGTAATGGTCACCGTGTAAGTTCCGGCCATGGACACCGCAATGGTAGAAGTATTCCCTCCATTGCTCCACGAGTAAGCGTAAGGCGCATTCCCACCAGAAGCTACCGCATTCAAATCAACGGTGTTGCTTCCACCGCAAATGAGCGTACCGGTTTGACTTACCATGCCCGTAATGGACGCAGGCTCGGTCAATACGAATTGGTTAGTTCCGATGCACCCATTAGCATCTGTTAGGGTCACGGTATATGTGCCTGCCGTCAACCCAGTGATAAATGCTGTATTGGCACCGTTCGACCATTGGTGGGTATAAGGCCCGATTCCTCCAGTGGTATCAGCCAGCAACGATCCATCTGAGGCACCATTGCAGGAAATGGCGGTGTTCAAAGAAATATTCGGCAGCAAGCTGTCAACCACCACCACCAAGGTGTCCGTAAAACTTCCACAAGGGCTGGTCATGGTTAAAGTAATGACTCCAGGCATAGTTACCAGAATACTGGAACTGGTAGGCCCTAAGCTCCAAGCGTTGGCAATATTTCCCGTTCCGCCTTGGAGCCACACACTGTCCTCTGGACATAGTTTGAGCGTATCATTCGCAAAAGCAAACTCAGATGGCAACTTGATTTCAAAAGCGCCCAAATCAGGTGCTTGAGCGTCCCGCGACTGTCCAAAATAATCCTCATCCACAATACCAACCAGTGAAGCGCCCGCTCCAATCAAATTGGAGGCACAGGTGGTCAGGTCGCCGGTAGCAACATCGGTAAATTGTGGATCAATAGATACCGAGTTCGCATCGAAATTGGTACTGCTTTGCCAACCCGTAAGCGTAGTTTGACCGGAAGAAGTTCCAATCCGGCTGGTGGGAGCATAAAGGTTGTTGTAATCAGAAAACCGTCCACTGGTTGAGGCCATGCTCATTAACGAGCCCAGCCCCAATTGCACCAGGTTATTGTTCTGCACCGCACAAGTAACCGCATCTACCACAATGGCTCTGCTGGAAGTGGTGCCACTGTTTTGGAAAACCGAATTATGAAGAATGTGGAATTGAGGACTGCTCCCACCACTTTGGGCTACAATGCCACGTAGACTTCGATTGTAAAAAAAAGAATTAGGCTGAGAAGTTTTGATTTGAGCAATCGAATTGTTGGTAATGTAAACCGTTCCATTGGTAGAGGGACTGTGATTCACCAAGATTCCGACTCTAGGAGCAATTAAACCAAATGAGCTGGAATTGGGATTAATTCGGTTTCCATCTACTTCCACCTGTCCTCCCCTACTGCTAATGCTGATGCCATAGGTAGTATTATACTCCCCAGAATTTGTTTCGAAAAGGTTTCCATTCGCCTTCAGCACATTGCCATTGGACAACACCACGCCATAGGTGTAAAAATTCATGATCGAACAGTCCTCTACTTCGAGCGTGCTGTTGTATCCACCAATCAAGTTGGAAGGGAAATACACTCCGATATTACCTCTCCGAAATTCACTCCCTTCGATTCGAACCCCTCCACTGATGTAGGCGTTGCCGTTGATGCAACTAACACTATTGTAGGAAGTTTCAAAGTAGCAGTCCTGAATATGAATAGCTTCCGTTTTGCCTTTCAAAACAATGAGGCCATCCAAAGTATTGGTAGGTGCCCAAAACCGCAGTTTTTCGAACCGAATAAAATCCGCTTCATCCAGCAAAACAATGTGATCGGCCACTTGATTGGTGTTCATATACAAGGTAGCCAAAGGTCCACCCCCATCTCCTCTAAAGGTAATGGTAGCATTGGCGCTCGCACCGGGAATCTCTGGAATGGTGAGGGTATTGGTATTGTAATTGGCCAATCGGGCGGTAATGATAACATCTCCGCAAACCCCGGCGGTGCTCAGCTCCTGGATGGCACCGGCAAACGTATGAAAGTTGGTGGCAGAGAGCGGCAACGAAGTATTGATCGTGTAGTTGCCCGACATCCCCATTGGGGGCACCACCAAAGAGAGAGCATCGTTCTGCGGATTGGCATCTACACCAGCATTGGGATTAAATACATGGGCTTGAATGACATCTCCCGGGTTTACGCTCACCCCATTGGTCAAAACCACATTGGTCGCTTGAGCTCCCGGACTCATGTTTCCGGTCCAGGAAATGTTGGCCTGTGCCACTCCGTTAATCGACCACCCAATGGAAACCGAAGTTAGGTTGGTGGTCCCAAGCGACCGCAGATCAAGCAAAACCGAGGGAGTAGTACTGCAAAGCACCGAAGAGGCAAAACTCAGTTTCTCCAATTTGGCATCGTTGGCCGAAGAGGACAATACAGAAATCAGGTAATCCTCGGTTTCATTGTAATCATCCACCGTACAAGGCCCGGCAGGAAATGTATTTCGCCTTGCCCGCAGCCGCATCCGATACACATCAGAAGGGGTTCCCGAGGGAATGGTAATGCTTCCGCTTCGAGCCGTAAAAATCAAGCTGGAAGAAGTCCAAACTTCTTCGCCAGTATCTAAAAAATCGCCATCCTGGTTCCAGTCTACCCAAATCTTATTGCCTTGAAAGCCACTGGCCGTAAAGCTAAAATTGAAGCTGCTGCCGCTGAACTGCGCCACGGTTTGGTCATCCGTAAAGCTATACCCCAGGTTGCCACAGGTAGGGCCAGTATTGGAAATATTAACGATCCCACCGGTAGTGGAAAAATTATCAATGGTGGTGGTACCGCAGGGATAAAGGTATTCCGGAACACAGTACTGTGCCTTGGCGTAGAAGGCGGTTAAAAACCCAAGAAGGCACCAGCAAGCCACAAGTGCTTTTGCGCATAGGGTATAGCGATGTTTCGTAGTCATTATACTGGAGGCTATCGTTCAACTATTAGGGACTTCCTCAATGGCCAGCAACATACAACCCTATCCTACGAAAGCAACGTGACTTAATCGCAAAAAAGCGGCTTGCCAAAAGAGGGCACCCTATTCTTCACTACTCAGGCTGTAAAGTGGCCCTCGCCGAAGAGAAAATGCCAGAAGAAGAAAGGTAGAGTAAGCGCTGAAGAGTGATCTTCTACTTCTGAGACAGCACAACATTAGTGATTCCATCCAAATAACACTCCTTTCTTTTCGTATGTGACATGATTTTTTTTGCAAACGGTAGGATAACCTCCATAACCCGCATAATGAAGCGGTTTCTACCCCCAACTGGCCACCTCTTTCTCAGCAGCGGCCAATCCTTCGTCGATCGTTTTGTAAATCGATTGCGGCACGGTAGGGTTGGAGACCATATTGATACCTTTCAAAATCATTTTCATTACCATGCTGGGAATAATCAGGTAGGCCCGAACGTAGCGGTCTTTGAACTTGGCTTCCGTGATCTTATTTCTTTTCCCCCACTCTATTCGAATGTCGCCAGACACCCATTTTCCTACCGTGGCATCAAACACAAATACAAATTTCCCTTCCATCGATTCAAAGATCTCATCTTGAAGCTTACAATATTCACGCACGTCTTCTAAGGTGACTTCCGACTTTACGGCGGTAAACTTCAACAGGCCGGGCTTGTCCCATTCGAAATAACCAATGGCACACTCTCTTCGTTCTGCAATAACCATAATTGTTCCAACAATAGTTTAGAGAATAATTACCCTTACGGGAAATCCATAGAATGGTTTAAACCAAACACAACTAACTTTCAAAATTCCCTTGACTTTTTCTGGTCCCATCAATTGGCGCGATGCAGACCCGTCTTAGGTTTGCATTCAATTCGATCTTCAAGCACTCTATCGCTCACTGGAAGCCTTGGCAATCCTGTTTGTACTTGAAAAACTTCTCCTTCACTGTCGTTGCTTGCCCTGCGATGCGTAATTTGAGGGAGGAACCCTTCAAGCATGATCCGACCAAAACTGAAGCGCCAATTTGCGTGGCTTTTTATTGTTTCCCTGACTTTTTTAAGCTGTCAAAAGGAGAACGATGCTTCTGTGGTATGCAATCGGGTCAACTTTTCCTACTACAGTGATTATTTTGTTTTTGTGGCCGATGATGCTTCTGATCCTTTGGTAATCCCAATCGACCTCAACTGGCGACCGGTGGAAGGTGGCTACGAAATTGAGTTCAAAGGTTGGTACGGCACCACCAAAGAATGGCCCATTGCCTACCACGTAGATGCATTTGGGGCTACTCCAAATGCCGTTCCTCAGGAATCCTGGGAGCACGCCAACACCGAAAACTTTCAATTCGATCGGGAGAACCGTCAACTAATTCTGAACCTACCCGATCAACCGGAAATCAAACTTTTCATTCCTGCCGAAAGTACTTGGGTAGGCATGCCTACCCAGGGAGACCGCAAAGAAATATACGGCATGCGCTCTTCGGTGGAAGTGAACGGCAGTTCGAAAAATGGCTGGATGGTCTACGAACGTATCCGCCGAGACCCCAGCGTTCCCAACGGGCAGCGGGCAGATTTCACTGCTTTCTTTTGGATTCCAATTGTGGTGGATGGAGCTTTTTACCATTTTGAACACCACGGTGATGATCAAACCGCTACCCGCTGGTGGCAAAACGGTGGTGTAGTGGCGGTAGACTCCGCCCAGGCTTTCGATTTTACCATTACCCAGACCTCCGTAGATTCCATGAGCGGTCGGACCGATATTCCCGAAGCGCTCCAGCTACAAGCGCACAAATGGAACCTCGACATTCAACTTCAGAGTGGAGGCGCACAAATTGGTTATGGCCCTATTTTCCCCAAAGGCCGGGCCTACTACCGGCAAAGCCTGCTGCAAGCCAGCGACAGCTCCATTGCCAGGGGATATGGTATGTTGGAGTTGATTCTCGAAAATGATTGATCGATCGTTGCTAAGGCTACTGTTCGTAGGTCCTTGACTTTGATTGCGTTAATTACCACCTTCTCTTCATCCTGCTAAAAGCCACTTTTAATTTCTGCTACTTTTTTTATTTTGGTGAAAGCCTTTACCAACTAACCGTCCTTTGTAGCCAGAGGCAGTTGAAAAGAAATATGCCACCCTCTAACATTCCGCTACAAACGATTCAAAGTAGCCTTCAAGTATACCAACACCTGCATGCTCCTCAACCGGAGTATGGCATGGATATTTTTGATCCTAATTTCGATCCCAACGATATTGTGCTCCTCTCCAACAACGGGGCAGGCAACAAAGGCATTCCCATTCGGTGCGACCATTATATCATGGTTTTTTGCCTGAGCGGTTCGGGGAATCGCAGGATCAATCACCATCGGTTTCGCATAGAACCAAGTTCGATCCACTTGATTTTACCGGGACAGATTCATTCGTTTGGGGATACTACCCAGGACTTCAACATTTATGTATTGCTGTTCGAAAAGGCCATTCTTTCGCGTTTCAGGCTGGCGATTCCCGAATTGGATCAGATGCTCACTTTTGAATTTACCCGCAATCCGAATATTTCGCTCCATTCCAGAGAATTTACGGAGTGGATGGATGCTTTTAATGTGATCAACCGGGAAATGGTGCACCGACGACCCTACCATAAAGAGGCAGCTACGGCCAGTATCATTCAATTGCTCATCAAATTCAGAAGAAAATCAACCAATGAATTAGTACTTCCCCAACAGCGCAAAAGTCAAACCTTGCTTTTTGTAAAATTCAAATCCTTGGTAGAAGCAAACTTTGAAAAGAAACGTACCGTCCAGGAGTATGCCTCTTTGATGAATATTACTGCCAAACATTTGAGTGAGACGGTAAAATCGGTAACCAGCCATACGGCCTTGCACTACATCCACGAACGCATCATTCACGAAGCCGAATACCTTTTGGTGTATACGGTTTTGAGCATCAAAGAAATTGCCTTCACACTTCGGTTTGAGGATGCCTCACATTTTAGCCGCTTTTTTAAAAAGAACAAGCAAATAACCCCTCTGAATTTCCGTAGGGCTTACGCCTGAAGCACAAAACTTTAACGGTTTAGGGGCGCAATGTCTTGTAATCAAGGGATTTTGAGTTTAGTCTAACCTGTAGTTGG
Source organism: uncultured Flavobacteriales bacterium (assembly GCA_937899835.1). Classification (GTDB taxonomy): domain Bacteria; phylum Bacteroidota; class Bacteroidia; order Flavobacteriales_G; family Salibacteraceae; genus CALCCE01. The sequence continues at coordinate 8,263 of CALCCE010000159.1, forward strand.
AGAACAGTGAATCCCAGCTATGCAATTTTAACGGAGGCGTTTTAAACCGTTAATCCGAAAAATTGGCCATGAATCGGAACTTTTGACCTTTTAGGATCAAAGGTCGAAGTCGAATTTAGTTTCGATCATTTAAACCAATAACAAATATGCCAATTTTAGATCCTCTGGAGGTCCTTTACAGGTATCCTGTCAGCGAAATGTTTGATACTGACAATCCTCCCAATCCGGAAAAGTATTCCTTCACACAAATCGTTAAAAATCCGATCGTTTGTGGCGATCGCAGCTTTTTTCAAGGAAAATGTTCCGCTCAAACCTGGTTCGATAAATACTACCGTATTTATACTTCCAAGCAAACTTCATTCGGTCCTTCCCTGCTAAATCCATCGAGCACCATTGAAATCATGGTCAACATGCGAAAAGTATGGAACCTGCTCAATGCCAAGTCGGTGGCTTCCGGACAAATCAAAACTTTTATTACTGAATATTTTTACACCACAAAAAGTCACCTAAAATCTACTCGTTCCCTTATTGGTGCCACCGTTGCTACCTCCGGCTTGGGATTGGATGTAGAACTAAAAGGTGAGTTAGAAAAGGCCACTCACAACGAAAAGTCAGAGACATCGGGTTACTCACAAATCTTCGAGCGCACCTTAGAAGGAGGCCGCAATTATTTCTATTGGGAACAGCTGATTGTGTTGGAGTTCTTTTTTGCCGGACATCCGGTTTTATTGGACCATAGGGGCATAAATGAGCAAAACCCCAACGTGCCGCGACCTCCGATTCAGGTAGGCGTGTTGGTACCTGAACTTGTAAAAGAGGTTTCCAACAACTAACGGAAGGGTCACCCAGGCAAATTTTATCGGTAAGTACCACAAGGCATACTACGGTTAAAAAAGCTTCCGATCATCCTTCGAACAAGACGGTGAAAACTTGTACTCCACCTTAGGTGCTTTTCACTGCTTGTACCAAAGCTAAACCATCAATCCTTAAATTTTAAATTTAAAATCATGTCTAACAATTCTATCATCGATCTCACTCATTTTTTTGGCTACAAATGGGAAGTTGGCACCCAACTGGCGGTAACTGCGGGCCAAAACAATCATTTTGCCGCAACGGTTGAACAGCTTGAAGCGGGTTCTGTCAAAATTAGTTCCGGAAAAGAACAAACTGTTTTTTTCGATTTGATCATTACGGCTACCGGAAATCCGGAAGATCACAATTTCAACATCCAAATCAACTGGGATCCCAATACGGCCAGTCCGTTCCAATTGGGGCAGGGCCTTTACAGCGACAAACCCATCAAGGGAATAATTAAAACGGTCATTAGCACTCCAATTGGCACTGCCCTGGATTTTTCGGGCGAATACACCCTGGCCGTCGTAAACCTGGACATCCTGGAAAAAGGGGTACTCCGCATTCAATCTCCATTTCCTACGGTGAACAATACGTACATGAACTTTAGCACCATTGGAGAACACGGAGAAAGTGAAGACCTATTTTTCTCGTTCATTCCAGCCTAAACGGCTCGGCTAATAGCCACACGTAAAGAAGCAACGGTAGCTCTAAAAAGGAGAACCGTTGCTTTTTCATTTCTGCCTTTTTTATTGCTATCGAATACCCTTTTGAAACACATCTTGGCGCCTGTCTGGTGCCTGTTCCGTCATAAGGTCTATCGATTATTTACTCCTGGGATTCCTTGCAGAAAATAATCAGAGAATGTACTTTGTGCCTTCACCATCTTCAATTACCCTTTTCTGCTGGAAGTAAATAAGCTTCAAAGGAGCAAAGGGTTAAACATCAAAAACATGACAACCGAAGCAATTAAAGTCGGCAACGGTGGTGCAGGCATTGTTGGATTTGTGCAATACATGTATGGCAAGTTCAATGAGGTAAAGGGCACCAATTACAATTTTACTTGGGTTACCTCTGACACGGAAGAAACCCTCAAAGGACTATCCGATGGCACCTTAGACGTGGGTTGGCCCTACGGAATCGAGCGGGTGTGCAGTTCGTATCGGGATCACCTCAACCAATGGACCGATCCCCGATACATTTTTAGAGATCACTTCCTGTTGGCCGGCCCGAAAAGCAACCCGGCTGGATTGCCCTCCTCGAGCGATCCGCATCCACACGTCTCCAATGATGCGGTTTATGCCATGTTCAAAACCATCAGTGAGGGAAAAGCGGGCGTCAAGTTTTTAACCCGCAACGACAAATCGGCCACCAACGTTTTGGAACGGGAGATTTTCAAAGTAGCAATGGGCCGCTACCCCGAAGTAGGCGTGGACAAATGGTATATTCCATTAACGGGCGACAAACATTACCCGGATACGGCACTGGAAGTAAGCAACGAAAAAGGATACTACACCTTGAGCGATCGGGGCATCTGGACCTGGGCCGACCCATCGAAAAAATCGAACCTGAAAATCTTTTGTGAAGCCGGCAACACCAACCCGGAAGATGTGTTGCTAAATCCCTGCCTGGCCATTGCGCGCATCGGCGATTCGTGGAACGCCCGCATTGCCAAAGAATTCGTGGAGTGGCTGAGTACCGATGGGCAAGCCTACGTAGCAACCTATGTGTTGCACGGCGATGAATTGTACTCCAAAGCACCGGAAGACAATATTTTTGCCTGCCTGTTGAAAGCGTAGCGAACCGCTTTTCTTCCCACCGTTGTAGCTGTACTTTTTTTGATGGCTCCCCTAAATGCAAGCTCCATTTAGGGGAGCCTTTTTCTTTCCTGCGAGTGGTGCGTCTACTTCGCGTAGTTCTTGCTTCAATTATAGCTTGAGTAAGGCCCTCTCCCCGTCCATTGGTAACTGCGAACCATCACTGATGAAAGGTTTAGGGGGCTGAATAAGGTCCTACACAACCGCACATCCCCCTAAAGAGGGATACGCTTCTCCCTCTTTGGTAGCACCTGTATTTTCGACTTTTCGGGGGACGGATTCTGGCTTTTGATCCTGGATGCTTGTGGCATGGAAAATACACCACCCTCCTGGAAATTCATTGCCCCGATATGCCTTTATCTGGTTACCGCCTTTTTTGCCTCCTCCTATTATTTGGCCGACCTGATCGTGCAGTCAGATCTGCGTGGAATTACCACTTTTGGGTTTCTTTGGAACACCTATTCTATTGGCCAGAGCACCCGACTCCTGATGATGATGGCCATTGCCGGAACCCTGGGAGGCCTGCTTTTTACCATTACTTCTTTCACGGCCCATGTAGGCCGAAAAACCTTTGATCCGCATTGGATTCCATGGACCTTGCTGCGCCCGGTCACCGGAGCCATTTTAGCCCTCGCCATTTACTTTGCTACCCGGGGTAGTTCTAACGACGATTCCATTGTAGAAGGACAGTACTACGGGTACCTCGGTCTGGCAATTTTATCAGGCTTGTTCTCTGCCCACGCTACCGAAAAGTTGAGACAACTGTTCAACACCTTGTTTGGTATGAAAACCCCAAAAAAGGCAGATGAAACCCATAACGAGGAAAAACCGACCAACACAGCTGAGCCAGACGAAACAATTCTAGAAGAAGCATTAGAATTTCACCGACAAAGCCTGCTGGAACAACCCGGCATTCTTTCGGTGGGCATGCGCCCTCCTGGTATGGTAGATCAGTCGCCCGCTGCCATCAAAGTGCGGGGAAGCAAAGCGGCCTTGGATGCGCTACCCGATCAGTTGGAATATGCCGACAAAAAAGGAGACACCTACACTTTTGCATTGGTAAAAACACCATCGAATGGAGCACAGTTACACGCCAAACTGTCCATGGGCTCCTGCATCGCTAATCAATCCAGCAGCAGCATCAAAGGAGCGGCCGGAGCGGTAGTGTATGAAAACGGTGCGCAACGGGTGCTTACTTGTGATCATGTGATCGATCCACGCAACAAGATAGCTGATCAAGACACGCCCGCTACAAACTACGAAATTGTCAATTGTTCCAACGAACCCGTTGGCCGGTTTCTGCGCGGAGTACACAACCCTAGCGTTGATGCGGCATTAGTTATCCCAGAAGCCCCAGTAGATCCCAGCATAGCAGGAATTGGAATTCCTCAAACCCCACGCACCCTCACCTGGAAAGATGTAAAAGCCAAACTACCGTTGCGCATGTACTCCCCTGAAAGGGGCCTGCAAGAAGGTGTGCTAACGGACCTTTCGGTGCACGAATACATTTACTCCGACCACCAGGAAAAGATCAAAATGGTGCACCTCATCGAAGTGTATGCGCAGGGAGCAAAGCCTTTTTCTGTTCCAGGCGACTCTGGATCATTGGTAGTAGATGAAGCCGGTCATGCGGTGGGCCTGCTGGTTGCCGGTGAACCAGCAAAAAACCGGGCGCTCATTGTTCCCTTCCGATTCATTGCGCAACAACTCAACATTACCATTCAACCTAATCCTTCACAATCATGAAAATACGTTTTTACCTGCCTTTCCTTTTAGGAGTATTTTTTAGTGCTCAGGCGATTGCCAATACCATGACACTTACCTACAATACTGCCAAGCAAGTTTTTGACCTTACAGGAACGATAGACGACCCTCAAAAACAAATTGATATTGAAGTAAAAGGCAGCCCCAAAGACGGCACGCTGACCCTTGAACTAACGAAAGAAGATGATGCGGTAATTTCCCTAAACCCGAGTGATCCAAAATTAAAAATCATCGCAGGAAAAGAGCAGGTTTTTGTCTTTGACATGGATGCCAAAATCAAAGTAAAAAAGATCGTTGCAGTGGTTCAACTGGTTGGTGAAGGTACGTTGCATCGCTTGGAACTACCAATTAAAGCCGGGACGCCCCCAGCAGCGGAAGCTGCAGAAGCAGGAACAGCTGTTAGGATTGCCTTCTTCCCTCCTATTTCCTTCAACGGCAAAACTAAAAAGCAAACCCATCAGGAACATTTGAATGCTTTAAAAGACGAGCTTTTCATCGCCGGAACCAAACACCGTTACCTCGTTTATTTCGACGGAGCGCTAAAAAACAGTGCCATGCTCAACTCCGACGGGAACACCATCTCACACCCCAGAACGCGGGTGCTTCAACCCACTGGCATGGTAGTGGTAGTGGCCAACCCATTGCAGGAAAAAACGTATTCACTGGAGCGAAAAACGGAGAATTCAGTTTCGGAAGTACCCGAAGTATTGCAAACCGTGTTGGGACTTGGTGGCAGCTCCGCTGCTACCCAGGAAGCTGAAAGTGAAGTAGATGGAGCAAAAGTGCTTGCCGAAAATGATTCTCCAAAGGAACAATTGAACAAGTTCAAACAGCTTGCAGCGCAATTAGAAGACTATAAAGCTTATCAGGCCGGGAAGCCCTATTTAGACCAGCAGGAATATTTAGCAGATTGGGCTCATCTAAATCAAAAGTTAAAAGAGCATTTCGGAGTTTATGGAAGTGCCCTAAAATTGGATGCAGTTGGACAGCAATTACTCAAAAAAATCAAGTCAACATCCACCGGTGAGGAATACATAGCCTATCAAACTGCCGTTGAAAAGGCCGTAAAACTCTATGCTTCTTTATCTTCTTTGCAATTCTACCAATCCTTCGCGCCACTCAAACCCGGTAATGTAGACGAGTTGCAATACGAGCTCACGATAAAACAAGGAACCGACCCTTCCGACAACGGTACCAAAACAATTTACAAGATTCCGGTTCGGGGTGGATTAAAAATAGATTTTAGCTCTGGATTGTTTGTTAGCGGCCTTTTTGATCGAGGCTACACTACCCGAACACAAACTTCCATGGACACGAGCTATTTTGTTACCCCCACCTTTCAAATGACGGACAGCATCATTGCTGTAGATGAAAAACAGGAACAACAGATTCTGGAGGTAGATCGCGGGAAAGCAGAAATTACCTTGGGTGGCCTGATGCATTTTTATACCCGACAAACGCGGTTTGTAAACGGTGCCCTATCCATAGGAGGCAGTGTAAATTCAGCTGGTACTACCAGATACATGGGTGGTGGAAGTTTGCTTCTCGGCTACCAAAGGCGCTTCGCCATTTCAGGAGGAGTGGCCATGGGCAATGTAAAAAGACTTGGATCAGGCCTTGAAGTGGGTGGCATCCTGGATGCTGAAAAAACCGAAGTGCCTACGCGGGATGTGTTCAAAACCAGCTGGTTTTTAGGGTTCACCTACAACATTCCCATCAAATAAATTTTAGCTTGTAGCAGCAATATCTTGTATTTACGGAAGCTTACCTTCCCGAAGGTAAACCAGGAAATAGCGGCTGCTACGATTTTTTTAAAACCTAAAAATCGAACCAACATGGCAATTGATTTTTTTCAACTCAAAGAGCAATATAAAGAGGAATTGAAACTTCCCGCCCTTGATGGGGCCGTTCCTGATGAAGCCTATATGGAAAAGGGCGAAGCAGTACACCAGGCCGCTTTGAACGACCCACGCTCGAGAAAGGGGCGTTATGGCGACTGGTCGGTAATCAATGTTCGAAATACCCGATCCAGAACCATAAAGCACCAGGCGAAGGCCGTTTTTGGGATCGTATCAAAGCGGTATTTGAACCCCTTTCATGGCTATGCTGTGGATAGATACCGCCGAAGCTTCGAACAGATTGTCAACGATTGCGATTTTCACTACAAAGGCATTCCGCTGGATCCCGACTTTCAGCTTGGGCGCTACCCCACCCTGGCCATGGGAACGGCCTTTGCTGTAGCTCCCAACCTCGCCCTAACTGCAGGTCATAATGTGGGTGGGCGCTACTTGGATTGGTATGGGAAACAACAATTCCTTGATCCGTCCGACTTTCGTTTGTTGCGCGAATTTCGATTGGGTAAAAAATGGCAACGGGAGGACATCCGCTCCTTTAGTGTGATCAAACGGGTCAAAAAAATGTCACAGGACTGGGCCTTGCTGCGCGTTGATGGAGCTCCCTTCGAACACTACCTCGATTTGGAACTGGACCCGAAGGCCTTGGTGTTTCAAAAACCCGGAAAATATTCTGTATATGGTTTGGGTCATCCACTTGGTTTGCCACAAAAGCTATTTCACGAAGCCAAAATGTTGTGGGACCGGGATACCTATAATTTCACTTGCAACGTTGACGCGTTCTCCGGTAATTCCGGTTCTCCGATCATTTGCGGTCCCACCGACCGAGTAATTGGCATACTCTACCGCGGTCAACCCGATTTCGTGGTTCGGGACGGCTACTGGAAACTCAACACCATGAAAACTACCAAAGAGGCTGAGATTGTTTTCAAAGTATGCAGCCTGCCTGAAGATATCCAACAAACCATTTTAAGCGAACGCTAATATTTACACCATGTCCAATCCATTTATCAACCGGCCTTATGGCCACCTCATGAAGCAGTCCGACAACACCTATGTTTTCGGCATCTTATTCTACCACCGCGACAAAGAAGTGACCGGCACTCCCAATCCTGACCTCACCAAACCCAGAATCATCTACGAATACGAACTCAATGAGAGGGCAGGCACAGGTCAACAAAAGGCCTTCTACAATCATACGATTCCGCAGAAAAAAGACAGTGTTTCCGGTCAGGTCGACTCCCATCCCGACATACCGGAGGAAAGGGAATTTTCGCACCACATTGTGTTGTTTTTTGACTTTGCCGATGCTCTTGAAGTAGGTGGAGCAAGTGAGAAGGAATACAAGCCTTATTTGTATTTTGTGGAAACGGCTTCAGAAACCTGGGAGCTTTACGTTGCTGTGCCTTTGGATGCGGGTAAAACATACACCTACACTGTGCAAGGAAATACTACACCGGCAAACGGAGTTGTGACCCGAGAGCTTAGCTTAATCCTCGAAGAATCGGATGCCGGTACCCAGGCTCCTGTCCTGTTTACTATGATTCCCATTCCTGAAAAGGGTACGGATGAAAAATATGTGACCTTGCGGGTAAAAAAGACCACTACCGCCAAAGGATCCGGCACGGTGAAATACGACGATGCTGATGACAAACCATTTATTCATATTGCATGATTGAATGAATGCTTCTATCCCCCCCGAACGACTGCCACTGCACCGGTTCACCCGTGTGCTCCTGGCGATGATCCTGGCCACCTTGTGTGGCCTTTCATCCTTGGGGCAAACCACCATCGATAGCTTGGAAAGAGCGTATCAGGCAAGTGATATCGCCTCCGAACAAGCTGCACTCCTCAACGAACTGGCGTGGCTCTACCGGAAAAGCAATCCTGAAAAAGGAATCTCCTGTGCCAGAAAGGCACTCAAAATTGCCCGGGAAAATCAATTTGATGCAGCGCTTGGAGACAGCTACGCACGCTTGGGCCTGCTCTACCGAAAGGCCGGCAATTACTTCCGTTCCCTCGATGCCCTCGACAGCGCTTTGGTCATCAGAAACGAGTTGCAGGATGCACCGGGGGTTGCCGGCATCTACAACCTGATGGGCCTGACCTATTCCTACATGGGGAAATATGAAAACTCCGTGTCGGCTTTTTTGAAAAGCCTGAGGCAAAGAGAAACGCTTGGCGATACTGTAGGCATGATCAAATGTTACCGCAACCTCGGGGCTTTGTTTGACCGGATGGAGAAATATCCTGAATCGATCGAACAATACCTGCTGGCACTTCAATTGCTGGAGCAAGTTTCTAATCCTCAGCACCTGGCCTCGATGCATTATGCCCTTGCCATCAGCCATTACCGGCTTGGGGATGCCGAGGCCAGCCGCAAAGCACTCCGCCAATCGCTGATTTATTGGCAAACCCAGAATGATTCGGCTTCGATCGCGCAAGCCTGGCACCAGCTGGGCTTGATTTGGGAACAAGAGGGCCAGCTGGATTCGGCCATTTACTACCTCGAAAGCAGCAGAAAAGCCGAGCACGACCGTGGCAACCGCTTAGGAGCCGCACAATCGCTGGTCAACCTGGGTCGCATCTACCGGAAAAAGCAAAATTTTACCCGGGCGAAAGCTGCCTTAACCACGGGCATGGAAGTGGCAACCACCGCCGAGAATACTGAACTGCAACACGATTTCGCGGTAGAGCTGTATGCGTTGTTCAAGGCTCAAAAAAAATGGGATGAAGCGCTGAGCTATTTGGAACTGGAACGGCAACTACAGGACAGTTTACTCACCGAAAGCAGCTTAGAATCGGTACAAAAAGAATTGGCCGGCGATGCTGAACGCGAATTGCTCAAAGCACGGCAAAAAGAAGCCGAAGCCCAAGCACAGGAAGCCGCCTACCGGGAACAAGCCCTTAGCACCCTATCCCAACGGACTAACTTTTTACTCCTGGCGTTGATGACTGGGTTGATCCTGGCCGTATCGCTTTACCTCAACCGGATAAGCAGCCGCTCCAAAGCCCTAAAGCTGCAACAAACGATTTCTGCCCTGGAAGTGCGGTCCATCAATGCCCTAATGGAGGGACAAGAGCAGGAGCGAGAACGCGTAGCAAGAGAACTTCATGACAATGTTGGCACTATCTTGAGCACCGTAAAACTCAACTTCGAACAATTCAACACCTTGCAACAAGACCTGGCGGGTGCGGAGCAAAAGCAGGAACAACACTACCAAAGGACGCTTGAACTGTTGGACACGGCCGTGCGAGAAATCCGGCAAATTTCCCATAACATGGTTTCCGGGGTGTTGAAACAGTTTGGACTGGTAGCCGCTACCCGCGACCTGGTGAGCGCTATTGAAACATCGGGTCAGTTGTCGATCAATGTGCTTAGCATCAACATGGAAAAGCGGGTGGGTGGCCAGGCGGAAGAAACGGCTTTTCGGATCGTGCAGGAATTGTTGACCAACGTTTTGAAACATGCCAAGGCCGCTAAAGTAACCGTAAAGATCGAACGGGAGGACGACCTGCTCAAGCTATAGGTCAAAGACAACGGAAAGGGCTTCGACCCGCAGGCCGACACCCAGGGAATGGGGCTAAACAATATATTTCAACGCTTGAAAAACGCCAACGGCAGACTCGACATCCAATCTGAAAAAGGAAAAGGAAGCAGGTTTAGGATTGAGCTTCCCATTGCAGTAGATGGACAGTAGTGCCCCGTGATTAGCACTTTCTTTCTATCTTGAAAACCATGATCCGAGTATTGCTGGCAGACGATCACCGTATTTTCAGGGAAGGACTAAAGGCACTCCTGGCCAACATTTCAGACATTGAGCTAATAAAAGAGTGTGCCGACGGTCACGAAGTATTGGCTGCCTTAAAAGCGCACCCAACCGATGTGGCAGTGTTGGACATCAACATGCCGGGAGTAGACGGCTTGGAGGTCACCCGCCAAATGCGAGAACACCATTCCGAAGTGAAAGTGTTGATCCTTTCCATGCACCACGAGCCGCATTTTATTCAAACTGCGATTGAAACCGGAGCCAACGGTTACCTGCTGAAAAACACCGGTGGAGAAGAATTTTGTGAGGCCATACGCACCGTGGCCCGTGGTGAGACCTACCTGAGTAGCGAAGTGACCACCACCCTGATCAAAGGATTGCAAAAAAAAGACAAGAAAGTGCTAACCTCCCGACAAGCGGACCTCAGTGCCCGGGAGCTGGAAGTGTTGCGCCTCATCGCCAAAGAATATACCACCCCACAAATCGCAGACGCACTTTTTATATCCGCACACACCGTGAAGTCGCACCGCAAAAACCTGCTCAGCAAGCTGCAAGTAAAAAACGCTGCCGGTTTGATTCGCTTTGCGGTTGAAAATGAATTGTTGGAGTAACTCCAACGGTTGAAATTGCCTAAATCCAAAAACCGGTTCCACCAACTTGGTCCTCTTCATCAAAGCCTCAAAAAGGCTACTTCATTCGTCTTTCTTCCAAAAAGCAATCTACAGTGGAGCATCCGTTCAAATCAAGGCTCTGGAAAGGCAATGTGAGTTCAGACTTTTATCTTTCGGATACACAAGTTCCAATTACCTGTTTTAAACAGCTGTTTCGTCTTTCAAAGTAAAGCCCGGGCTTTTCTCAAAGGCCGGGCTTGCACGATTCACAATTATCGTTTGGGAAGATTAGTTCACCTCATAAGGTAGCCCGTCTTGCAACGCCTTATTGATCGGGCCTTCGGCTTCACGACTGGCAAGGTCTTGCACCGCCGTTTTGTACAAGTCTTCAAAAAGATCTACCACCTCGTTCAAAAAATCTTTGAAGGGACTTCCCAGGCCGTCGATATCCACGTCCATGTCTTTGTATTTGAGCTTCAAATTTCTTAGTTCGACCAATTGCAAATAGGTGATACCCTCCTTCAACTCCAAGGAAAACTCAAGATCGCCCGACCCGGTTACTTCTTTTGCCTTCAGGTCTCCGCTAATGCTCACGCTTTCCGACAGTCCAGACACACTGGCTTTAACCGAACCTTTTGCTTTGGCTTTCAGGTTACTGCTGAGTTCGACCGAGAGCTTGCCCTTGCCTCTAATTTGGTTTTCGTTTTGGTCCACACTATCTACTTCCACGGATTGAAATTGCATGGAAGACAGCCCGGTCATGTCCCGCACCTTCGCTTCGGCTTTTACTTCGGCTTTGATGCCCAGCAGTTTAATTTTGCCTATGGTGCATTTGTCTTCACACACCTTTTCCCAGGTGTCTAATCCCATACTCTGGATCTCAGAGGACAATGCAGGATTGATTTTTTCAAGAAATTGATTCAGTATCGCTTCTACCTCTTCGTTGGTCACCGTTGGGGTTGTTGTTGAACTCATAATGTTGGTTGTAATTGAATAAATGGTTGTTTTCACAAAGCAACGGCTCTGGCTGCTCAACGATTAGCCATGATACCCTGGAAAACGATCAGGGGATTGCTCCGAAAAGCGGTAAGGGTTTCCCCTCATTTTCTCTGTCCAACCTGTAAGATCAGTGCAACTAATCATAGACGGTGTGGGCAACTCCCGCATTACAATATCACCGAGTTGCTGAAAATGGGACCAATAAGTAATGGAGGGCCTACTCTTCTACCAAGCCATGGCGAACGGCATAAAGCACCAGGCCAGCCATGTTGCGGGCACCGCTTTTTTCCATGAGCACCTTGCGGTAACCTTCAATGGTTTTTGGGCTCAAAAACAAGGCTTCGCCAATCTCAAGGGTAGTGAGTTCCTGACAGATGAGGCGCAGCACTTCCGATTCGCGTTCGGTCAGCCCATGTGCAGGCAAATCGGCAGAGCGGATCAGGGAAGGATCGGCAATTCCATTGAGCATCGCCTTGGACACACGCTCACTGAAGAAAAAACCGGTAGTATGGGCACTTTTTATGGCAGCTACCAATTCATTGGGGGCAGTGGTTTTGACCAGGTATCCGTTGGCCCCTAAGCGGATCATTTGAAGAATAAAGGCATTGTGCTGGTGCATGGTAAGAATAAGCACCTTTACCTCACTGTTGATCTTACGGATCTCTTGGAGGGTTTCTTTGCCGCCCAAAATCGGCATTTCAAGGTCGAGCAGCACTACATCTACCTTATTGGTCTCCAGTTTATTGAGCAATTCCCGACCATTGGAAGCTTCTACGGTGACCAAAAATTCAGGATGACTGTTGAGAATGGCTACCAAGCCGGAGCGCACCACTTTATGGTCATCGGCTAAAGCAATTTTTAAGGGAGGAGTATTCATGAAACTGATGAATTTGGTGCCTGAAGCGGAACGTTGATTTTCGCCACAAAACCTTGGCTGCCTTCAAAGGAAACCGTTCCTCCGAGCGCTCCTACCCGGCTTTGGATGTTCATCAGACCGATGCCGGAATGAGGAAGCTTTTGAGATAGTCCCACCCCATTGTCGCTATAGCGAATGGAAATCGAATAAGGATCAAAGGTTAGGCATATATGTACCTGGGTGGCGTTGGCGTGTTTAATGGTGTTGTTGAGCAATTCTTGCATGGCACGCAACAATCCTAATTCTACCTGAGTGCCGGGTCGAAAAGGAGTGCCTTTAACCTCCAGTGCAGGTGTGAATCCTGCCTTTTGAACTGGCGCTATGCAATCCTGAAGCGCCTGAATCAACCCAAACTCTTCTAAGGTAGATGGCAGCAAATTGTGGCTGACCCTTCGAATGCCTTCCAACCCTTCGCCAATCATTGCGCAGGCCTCGTCCAAAAATGCGGCTTGGTCTGCACTGGTTTCCGGGTGATGGGCTCGATACGCCAGGGTAAGTTGGAGGCCCGAAAACTGCGAACCGACCCCGTCATGAAGTTCCTGGGCCAGGCGTTTGCGTTCGCGCTCCGCCCCTTGGATGGTGGCGCGCAACAATTCGTGCTGCCTTTTATTTTTCAGCTTTTGAAGTTCTACATCCCGGTCTACCATGCGTTTCTGATAGATAAGGACAAATAAGACTACCGCAATAGCCAACAACACAATGAGCGTAGCACTCACCGTAAAAATCAGGACGATGTCGGATTCTTCCGGGCCCATACAATGGCAAGGGTGTAAATGAGGTAGAGCAAGATAGCAAGAGCTGCGTGTACTTCCCAAATGGCCAAATACGCCCGACCACTAAGGTCACTAACCGTTTTAGAAAAAACAAACAGGAGCATGTTGCCACTAAAAAAGATCAGCACTCCGGTTGATACCCAAAAACCGAAAGTTTTAGCCGGGTTGCGTACCACACCTTCGCTCATGATCTTCAAAAAATAGCGAACGGCCAGGCTTACCAACAAGATGGCTTCTAGGGGCCTGATCCAGGTAGGAAGTGCCATAAGCCCATCACCAACCGCTAGATTGGTGAACCATGCAAGGGCAAAAGTTGCGCCTGCCACCCTAAGCCATCGGCTTGCAATACTTTTGCCCAACAACAGGCCGAACAGGCGCAACATCATTAGGCACTCAAATAGGAGATAGCCGTGAAAGAAGGGAGCAGTACTGGTATTCCCCAGCTTCATCCAAGCGAGGGCCAACATTGAATTAACCGATATTAGGACCAGCAAAATAGCCATCCAGCGCGCGACTAAGGGAAGACGCGACCAACTGGCCACTGCGCAAAACGCGGGCACCAGCGGAGCAAATTGTCCAAGGTAGGAGAGCAAATCCAACAAGATTCAGGGAGTTGCGGAGTTAAAGAACATTTTTGATCAGCACACTGCTGGTATCGCAATGCCTGGGGCAGGGATAGGTGAAATCGTAAGAGCTAGTCAGGTCTGACTTGATGGTATCGTTGGATAGGATGTTGACATACACCACACTGCCATACTGGTCGTTGTCGTCGGTATCGAAATCATCTTCTTGCGGGGAGATGGTACGCAAACCATAGGTAATGTACAACAGACCATTACGCGCGTTGGGATACAAGGCATCGACTACTTCCCAGGTATAGTTATAGGCATATACGGGGGTGTGTACTTCATCCGACTTTTGCTCGGAGAGCTCCCTACAATTCTGGGTCAGGGGGGCCACATCGCTAACGTTCATCCAGGCTTGATCTCCAGATTCCCCATCAATTGTGAGCACCTGGCTCACCGTGTCGTCGAGGCAACCGATAACGTTGACAAACGCCAGGCCCGGGATGGTGTCGGGATAGCCTTTGCAGTAATAGTAGGCCCGCAACCCAGTGGATTCGGGATTGCTGTTGCGCAGGGTTTCCAGCTGGTCTGTACCTATCGTAAGGGTTTTCACCTCCTTGGTTTGATGCGCCTCGCGCCAGCCTGAGGCCCAAATTCTTACACCTTCACCGTAAAGGCTAAAGGTAGAGCCCGAACAGTCGTCTCCGGCAATGGAATCGGGTGTGGCACTCTCTTCGTAAGCGGTGGCTTGTTGCTCAGGAGGTGAACTGGTACAGGCGCCCAGCATAAGCCATCCCATACCCATCAGAATCATATTCAATTTTCTCATGATCAAATTATTTATTAGTGGTTATAAATCGTTGAATCGGCCGAATGGTAAGGGAGCTCCTTCTGCCCTTATTTCAAGCAAAAGGAAAGATACATTTATTGGCTTCACTCCAAGGCCAAAACCCGGCGATCTACCTCAAAACCCGGCGATCCCCCTACTGAAACAGGGTTTACCCTGATGGTAAAACAAGGGTAACCTGGGGAATTTATGGTCAGTTCACTGACATAGTTTATGCCACTTGTTAGTGGCCCTTCTATTGGAATGAAAGGGCAACAAAGACGGTAAGAAGAGGCAATTTGATTCTATGCCCGCTATTGTTTAAAAATGCGCTTGGAAGGGAGTAGTGGTGATTAAATCAATTCACTGTTTTCCAGTGCTTGTGCTTTTTTTACCTTGTTCCACATAAAAACTAGTTTGAATCGCATTGGGCATCGGCAACTCAAATGCTTTCTCTCAATTCACTTGGGCTACAGCGTTTGTCATTTACCTCGAATTGAGGATTGCCTGCCTCTGATCCCAAGAATCTACATTCATGAGTCAACAACTACAAGCCTATATTGAAAAGCGCCTCGGCCAAACACCTGAAAATCTAGAGGTGGTGTTGGCTGCTTTTAAGCCGATAAAAACGAAAAAGAATCAAGTTTTGTTGGAGGTGGGCGAAGTGTGCAAGCACTGCTATTTTATCCTCAACGGCTGCTTAAAAGTTTCGTCTTACAACGTGAATGGCGATGAAAGCACGATCAACCTGGCTTTTGAAGAAGAATGGCGAACGGCCATGAACAGTTTTGTGAACCAGCAACCCTCCAACGAGCGCATTGTGGCGGTGGAGCAAAGCGAGCTTTTGGCCATTAGCCGGCAGAAGTTTCAGGAATTTTCGCAACAGATCAGCGGCTTCCAACAAATCTATCAGCAACTGCTGGAAGAGTCGTATACCAAGTCGGTGGAACGGGTGCAAACCCTGATGGCCATGGATGCCCTGGATCGGTTAAAATGGCTCTTATCGGAACAACCGTTGATATTTACACGCCTGTCCAGCCGTTTGATTGCTTCTTACCTGGGCATATCCGAAGCCACCTTGAGCCGGCTAAAGCCAAAACTTTGACATAGGTCAAACCTTTTGGAAATGGCTTCCGCCACCTTTGTACCATCAATCACGCTAAAAATTTATAACGATGGTACTCAATAAAAAAGTGGCGGTAGTTTTTGCCGCAAACGGAGCAATTTCAAGTGCAGTAGCTCAATCCTTGGCGCAAGAAGGCGCCACGGTATACCTCACCGGAAGAGATGAGACTGCCCTGGGTGAATTGGCCCAAACCATTCAAGCTGCTGGCGGCAAAGCCAAAACCGCAGTGGTGGACGCCTGTAACGAAACGGCAATCGACCAATTTTATGAATCGGTCATTTCGAACCACCATCAATTGGACATTGTATTCAATGGCATTGGCATTCGTCCATCCGAAAGCAGCTATGGCACCCCTACCGTGGCCTTGTCTTACGATCATTTTATGAAGCCGATTGAAGTTCACCTTGGTTCTCAATTCCTCACCTCTCGTTTGGCGGCTAAATACATGATCGAAACCAACAGTCGGGGTACGATTCTCACCTTAACCTCCAGCCTTTCACGGTTGAAAGTACCTTTTATGGCGGGGTTATTATCGGCCTGCACGGCCATCGAGGGCCTCACCCGAGGGCTGGCAGCAGAATACGGTAGCAACGGAATTAAAGTCATCTGCCTCAACCCCACCGCCCTCTACGGTACCCGAACAATTACCGAAACCACCGAAGCCAATGCGCGCCTGATGGGGGTAAGCCCTGAGCAATGGCGCGAACAGTCCAACCAGCAATATCTATTGGGCAGGGGCCCTTCGCTGCAAGAAGTAGGTGATGTGGCTGCCTTTTTAGCATCAGACAAAGGCGCGGTGCTCAACAGCCATGTGGTAGACATTGATGCCGGGAGCATGATGGTGCTGTAATTCTATTGGTTCCCATTTTAAATTGAACACGTATGATTTCGATCAAAAACCTGGGCAAATGGTGCTTCATTCTGCCCTTTGCCGCCTTCGGTTTTCTCCACTTTGGACCTTTGGAATTTAGCTTGCCCTACATTCCTTCCTACTTGCCTTTTCCTGCCTTTTGGGTTTATTTTACGGGCGTGTGCCTAATGGCCTTTACGCTGAGCAGCATCTTGAAAAGGTGGGACGGTTTGGCGGCTCTATTATTGGGCGTCATGTTGTTGCTTTTTGTCTTCCTCATTCATATTCCCAAAGCGATAGAAGGAGACTTTCTTCAAGTTATCGCTACGATTCGGGATACGGGGATGGCCGGAGCAGCCTTTATTTACGCGGCCAAAATTGCCGACGATTCTCGTTTAATTCACTTCTTAATTCAAGAAAGAAATGACTAACCAAATTTTTTCTGAAACGGTTTCAGATTTCAATAGATTAGTAGCAGGCTTTGAATATCACGAAGCGCACAACAAATACTACGATGAAGCCTTGGTGAAGCACGAAAACGAAGACGCTCCTACCATTGGCTTGCACCAACACCGCCGGGAAATGGAAGTCTTTCTATCTAAAATCTCCAATCAATCGGCCAAGGTGCTAAACGTGACCCTCTCCGATGATATCTCGGTTACCGAATGGCACTATCAATTTGAACACACCGAATGGGGAAAACGCGATTTTAGGCAAGTTTCCGTTCAACGGTGGAAAGCCGGTAAAATCATTCATGAACGCCACCTGTATAAAACCCAAACCTGGTAACGATGGACGCTCCCGAATTGTTTGATCACCTTGGAACGAGTCTTTTCAGGAAAAAGCAGAGCTCCATGTTTGGCATTCCGTGTTTCAAAATCGGAAGACGCCCCTTCATCATGTTTTACGAAAACCACCTGGTTTGCATGCTTTTTGACGAAGCGCATGCCGAAGCCATTGGGTTGGAAGGGGCCACATTATTTAACCCGAAAGGCAATGCCAAAGCCATGGGAAATTGGGTACAAATTCCTTTTGCACATGCCGATCAATGGGAGCGTTTTGCCATCGTAGCCCACGATGTGGTTGCCCGAATGTAATTTTCTATTGCGCTTGAGGGACTAATTTTTGATGATTCACAAGGCTGTTTCTACTGTGAGACAGCCTTTTTATATCCCAAAGAATCAACCGACGAAGGTCGGGCGATGCTTTAGTCGATAATCGAGAAAAGCGGTGGACAAGGCCTTTTGCTCCACTGGTAACCTCTTCTCTACACGTCCAAAACCGCTACAACTGCCGTACCTGCCGATCGGTAACCGCATCTATAGCACTAAACACTGCCGAAAGCGCATTAGAACCAATCCATTTGATGGGCTCAGGTGGTGCAGCAATCACTTTTCGTTGCAGCACCTTGGCCAAAGGGTGTTTTTTTCCTTGCACTTGATCGGCAATCAATTCGGCCACCAACAACGTTTGTGGAATGCCGTGGCCAGAGAAGCCCAAGCCATAATGCACGTTTCGGTGTTTACCAGTAGCGCCAATAGCCGGCATAAAATCCAGGGTCATGCCAATCCAACCCGCCCAGAAAGTTTGCACTTTGATCTCGGGAATGGCTGGAAAACGCTCTCGAAAAATGCTTTCGATTTTGGTAAACAATTGAGGCAAATACAACTCCTTGTCCGGCACCTTAAAACCGTAGGGAATATTGACGTGTTTGCCTCCGGTAATGATGGTATTACGAGCGGTTAAGCGGTAGTTCTCCAGCTGCTCATGGGCAGTATAAATACCTTCACGTCCGTGCCAACCACCCAACACCGAAAGCTGCTCCGGGGTTAGCGGTTCCGTTTCGCACATGGCGGCACAAATGGGGGTAATCAGGCGTTTTTTCCAACCCAACTCGTTGGCGTAAACATTGGTGGCAATTACGGCTGATTGAGCCGTAACCGTACCGCCCTCACAGTGAGCCTGCACCGGAGCCGAATCGGTCAATTCCAGCACTTTGGTGTTTTCAAATAATTGAACGCCTTTTTCTATGGCCATTTTTCGAATGGCTCGAATCAATAGCCCAGGATTGAGGATGCCTCCCACCGCATCAAACACGCCGGCTATAAATGGAGCCGGTATTCCGCGTTCGCGCATGGCTTCGCGATCGAGAAAGGTATATTCCAAGCCCAGGGCTTTGGTGGCTTGGGACACCTTCTCCAATTTTTTGACTTGCTTGGGATGCACTGCAGCCATGATGTTGCCTTTGGCTTCGTACTCACATTCGATTTGATGGTCGGCAATAAAAGCCTCCAATTTGCGCACCGCCACCATGGCAAAATCGCACAACTCTCGGGCGCGTTCTATTTTATAAAGCTTCAACAGCGAAGGCAAGTCTTTGCCAATAATGCCATCACAGTAGCCCGAGTTGCGGCCGCTGCCTCCGGCACCCGAAAAATCTTTTTCTAACACTACCACGCTCAACCCTGCTTTGCGCAATTCGAGAGCGGTATATAGGCCAGTAAATCCACCACCGATCACCACCACATCCGCGGTAATGTTGTGGGCCAAGGTTGGCTGGGCCGTTTCCAGTTCGTGGAGCCATGGACTTACTGGATGGAAGGGAAATTTACGCATGAGAAACTGCTGTTAATGAGTAATGTTGAGCTGGTTGCGCCAATGGTCAACCTGTGTTAAACCGTATTCATAGCCAAACTCATAGAGCTTTATCGTAGCATCGGTATCCATGCTGTTGAACGAATCGATGGGTGGATGAATGAATAAATCGACTTTGGAATCGGCAAAAATGCGGTATTGCAAATGGTCGGAGGCAATGAAAATAGACTGCACAATGTTGGTGGTAAGGCTGGGTAAAATCTTCTTTTTGTGAAAAGGATTGAGCCGTTTGAGCAGAATGTCCCACCCCGATACTTCAGGCGCAAAAGACGCATCTACCGCAATGCCACTTTTGGAAGAAGCCACAATCGCAATGGATTTTCCTGCTCCCATCTTGGCCAGCAAATCGGTTGGGCACGCGTTGATCAGTCCGCCATCCACCAGGCAATCGTCGTTTTTCATCAATGGGGGCACAATGCCGTTCACCGCCATGCTGGCCCGCAAGGCCTCCCAAAGTGGCCCTTGTCGGTGCTCCACCAATTTGCCTTTCACCAGGCTGAGCGACAAGCAAAAAAAGTTGATCCAGAGATCTTCGATGTTTTTACCATGGGCCAGTTTTTTGATGGCTTTGGTAAACCGGTTTCCGGTGTAGAGCGAAACGAGGGGCAAAGTCAATTTGCGGGTTCCGTTGAAAGCTTCCTGGCCTTCCTCTACGATGGGTCGAAATTCTTCGGAATCGGATATCTGCGCAAAATTCCCTCCAATGAGTGCTCCTCCGGAAGTCCCTCCAATGATGTCTACCGGAATGCCTCCTTCGAGCAAGGCTTGCAGCACCCCCATTTGAACCGAAGATCGGGCCCCGCCTCCACTGAGCGCTACACCAATGGCGTTCCCGGTGAGAAACCGCGCCAATCTTTGAATGTCTGCTATGTGATTTCGGGCCACGTGGTAGTGGCGGCTGAGGTGGCGCGCCTGCAACCAATGTCGGGTACCGTCAGGTGCCTGATCCCGCGAAGGGTGCAGCAGCACCAGTTCGTGAGCTGCGTGGTTCAGCGCTTGACAGGCTTCTGTCACACTATTTTCAAAACTGCTTACCACAGGCGATTGGCCCGCATCGGCCAACCAAATAATTTTATCGGCTCGGGCTACTGCCGCTTGAGTCCAGGTGCTCCAGGTAGCTTCGGCTTCAAACAAGAGCAACTGATGGTGCTCTCCGCTTTCTGCTACTAAAGCCTCCAATGCTTCCGCTTCGCTGGCGTATTCGCCTTGTTGCTGTGCTTCGCGCAACGCATGGGCCGAAAGGTGACGCACCGCAACATATTTGCCGATAGCCTCGGTGAGTTGCCCTAAAAACACCTCCAATTCTATGCCCGGTTGGGTGGGTACCAGTGCAACCGTAGCAAGCCGACTGTTGGGCAAAAACGAAGGCTTCGAGCGCTCAATTATGGTTTTGGAGAGTGCTATGGAAGAATTTTTTTGGGATTGGACCAAGGCTAAAAAATCGGTACTGCTAAGTTGCAGCAAAGTAGAGTGTCGCAATGCAACCACAGTAGCATTACGGGGACTTCCAAAAATGGCCGCCATTTCTCCCACAATTTCCCCCTTTCCGATGTCGCCCAGCATTTGGTCAGTCTCCCCTTCGCGCTGGTGATAGGCACGCAGCCGCCCATCGAGCAAAATGTAGGCATCTTGAGTAGTTTCGCCCTGTTGCATCAAGGTTTCGCCACATTTTACCTCTATCAACTGCCCTTGGCTTTCTACGGCCAAAAAAGCCTCCTCATCCAAGTCTTTGAAATAAGCGGCTTCCCTCAATAGGCTTTGCTGAATGTTCATGAGCGTTTGGGCGTATTAATAGACGAATCAGACAGAATACGAATATAAATGGCCAAAGGAAACATCAGTGCAATTGACCCATAATTTTTACTTAGAGGCGAAGTAGGTGCTGATCCTGCAACCAATTTTTGAAATAGGCTTTGGAGTAACCTGCACCTGGCTTAGAGCGCAACCTGATTCGAGACGCTTTTGGGCCTGAAGCAAGTGGTCGCATTGCCCCTTTTTATCGCCACTCACCTATCCTGAATTAAGCCTGCATTCGGCTAAATTCTGTTTGCTGCCTCTCGAAATTCCTATGCAAACGAAGCCCACCCATGCGGTGATTTCTTATGAAATCATAAGGGATTAAAATTGGATTTAAACAGACATTTGTTTAAACAACAATAACCGCAAAGTGACCAAAAAAATCATCGCGTTTGGCGCCTCTAACAGCCAAAAATCAATCAATAAAAAGTTTGCTGCATTTACCGCAGCGCAATTGCAAGGGGTAGCCGTTACCCTACTCGACCTCAATGATTTTGAGTTACCGGTGTATTCGGTGGATTTGGAAAGACAATCCGGTGTGCCGGAGAATGCCCTCCGGTTTTCCCAATTCATCCAAGACTCGGACGGTATCATTCTTTCGCTTGCCGAATACAACGGCCTGTACACAAGTGCATTTAAAAACCTTTGGGATTGGATGTCACGCCTGGGGAACCCCCAAATTTGGCACCACAAGCCGATGTTTCTTCAAGGTACCAGCCCCAGCAAGCGGCCCGGCTCCAACGTCATGAAAGTGTCTCAGGAACTGTTTCCACACTTTGGAGGCAACATCATTGCGAGTTATCACCTCCCCTCTTTCAATCACTTTTTTAAAAATGATCAAATTGTTGCGCCCGAAGAAAAGGCAAAATTTCAACAAGCGCTGCAAAAATTTCAAGAGCATTTAAGCCACTACGAGGCATGAAAAAAGTTAGCAACGTGGTCTCTTCCGTACCGGTGGAAATGGGCGACATTACCATGAAACAACCGCTTCCGGTCAAAGCAATTGAACGGATAGATCCTTTTCTGTTGATTCAGCACGGTTCAGGAACCATACCTCCCGGTTCCGACTACCGAAAGTTGGGCGTGGGCCCGCACCCGCATCGCGGTTTTTCTCCGGTTACTTTTATTTTTAAAGGAAGCGTTCACCACCGCGATTCCGCCTACAATTCTGAAGAAGTGGAGGAAGGAGGAACACAATGGATGCATGCCGGAAGAGGCATTACGCACAGCGAAAGACCTGGCAAAGCACTTGCGGCACAAGGTGGCCCCAACGAAATCATCCAATTTTGGGTCAACTCGCCGGCCCAACATAAAATGGACCTTCCCTCTTACCAACCCATTTCTAAGGAAGAAACGCCCATTGTTCGCAAGGGCAATACTAAAATTGCAGTAGTAGCGGGTGATTTTGAAGGAACCAAAGGCCCAGCCAAAACCTTAACTGAGCAGATCCTCTTACGGTTATCCAGCCAGCAAGGTGATCGCTTTTCGTTGGAAATTCCAGCACATTTCAATTGCCTCATTTACTTGTTGGATGGTGAATTAAAAATAAATGAGCACCTGGTGAAAGCCGAAGAGATGATCTACTTCGAAAAGGAAGGCGAGGCAATCCACATCCATGCGAAAGCGAACACCCGCGCCACGTTGTTGTCTGGAGTTCCCATCAACGAGCCAGTGGCAGAATATGGGCCATTTGTCATGAATACCGAAACCGAAATTTTGGAAGCTTTGCGAGACAGCCAACAAGGAAAAATGGGTGTTTTGATCGAAGACTTTTGATTTGCATTCGCGCAATCGGTGTACCTGATTCAAAGTGAACAATTGCTTCAAACCCAAATAGCAACCTGATGAAGGTTTTCGGTTGAATTGCTTTTTATTTTCAAAGCAGCGCCAGTACAAAAGCGGTTCAAATGATTATTTATTAGAGCCAATCTTTCTTTGAACCACTATTTGGACATCAAGTGGAAAAAATAGCCTTACCTGCTAAGTACTTTTAGAGCAACTTTTGTCCCACATAAGTCTCAATGTACATCCACATAAATAATCCATAACTTAGTTGTTGGTATCAGATTAAAAACTGTTAGCTATTCCCCATGCACCTTTTGTCGAGGATTCAATATATTAATCCGATACTGCTTACAACGGTTGCTTTATTTATTGCAACAATTGGCTTTTCCCAATCCAATAAGAACGATTTTGTCGTTTTAGGTAAAATTGTCATCAACCGGGTCTACGCGGATAGCCTGTGGGTAGAAATTGAGAAAGATTCTAGTCTGTTTCTAAGAGATACCTTGGATACCTCGGGTTTATTTGAATTCCACTTACCGTTTAGCGCAGAATACACCATCACTTTTGGTCGCCCCTCTTTTTGCACACGATCCGTAACCATCAATACGAACATTCCGAATGAGAAAACGGGAGGTGATTTTGCACCGTTTTCATTTCAATTGGAAATATTTCCAATGATTAATGCTGAAATCAATACACTCATAGAACTATCCTCCGGTAGAATTGTGTACAGTCCTAAAGTTGATGAATTTGACTTTATCGTTAACCAGGAAAGATACCAACTGTTGGGTACAGAGGCCATCGAAAAGGCATTCATCAAAGCTTTAGAGAAAATGGAATCAAAAACTCAACCGTAGGTTGCAAAACAATCTTACCTTCTTTGGGCAGCTGCATTACTCCTTCATTCATTGAGCATCTAAATACACCACACCCCTTCAGCCGTGCATCCTCTTATTTGTTCCAATGTCCGTGAAACGCTGTTGCACATCCGAACGGATAGTG
>CALCCE010000160.1 GCA_937899835.1 uncultured Flavobacteriales bacterium
CGTAGGGCGCGAGCAGATCATTCGCAAGTTGGTCAACATCCTTTCCAATTCCGAAACCAAAGCAGGAGCTTATTTGGTCACTGGCTACCGTGGTGTGGGTAAAACCAGTTTAGTGCGTAAGGCCCTGGCTCAGCTTCGTGCCGAACCTCGGCTAGGGGCTTCCAAAATCCGGTGGTTATTTTTGTTTTCGTTTTTGATCGGTGTCACGGGAGGAAGCCGTGCTCTTACCGATTGGTTTACCCAATCGTGGATTTGGTTGGTTTCGGCGGGTATTCCTGTTCTTGCCTTGTTCGCATTGATGTCTTCCTACAACCTTTTGGCTTTGATTCGGAGCAGCGACCTGCAAAACGACAGAAAAAGGGATTTATCCTCAACCGACATTGTACGTTTCTTTGGAAACCTTGTGGTGCTCGAAATCCTTAAGATGATCTTTTTGAGTGTTTTGGGGGAATGGGCGGGCTACTATACCCGATTTTTAATTTCCCATTCTGCAGCTTTTCTGCTGCTTGCAGCAGTTTACAAAGTGGCCTATTTGTGGGAGTTGGCCCGAGAGTGGCAATTCAAAAATTCACCGTCGGAAGAAAAGCTATGGAAAGGGGTTTGGGGTAGTATAAAATCACAGGTTGAATTCAGGTTAAAGAACCGATCAAAAATTCCGATTGAGCTGAGCTTGGCACAAAAAGACCTCACTGATCGAGACATTCTCCGTCTGATTGCTATTAATGTGTACAAGCAATACCGGCGGGTGCGCCACCCTCTGTATTCTTTTCGAAAATTTCTTTGGGTTGTTGGGGCCAATGTGTTTCTCTATGTATTCGCAGCGATACTTTATTACAATGGTTTTGTGTACCAATCCATTCAAGGCACCTGGGAAAATGGAGTGGCGAATTATTTGCCCAGTCAGCAGGTTTGGATCAATGATTCGCTTCAGAACAGTTTGAATACCTACTATTTAGAAGCGGATTCTAACGGGTTGAGCTTCGAAAAGTACATGGGGTACTTTTCCATGCCTGAGGTTTCCGCCATTTCTGATAGCCTACCTCAAGTGTTAAAATGGCAGCAACAGGCCAATTACATTGTCAATCAATTTGGTGAACCAACAACCCAAAGGTCTAAGGCAAGAAACTCGATTAAACGCATCACTTGGCGTTTGGATTTTTTCATTACCTCTCTATTTCATAGTGTAGTGGATGGTTTCAAGGGGAGGGTGGTCCAAATAAACGACGGTACACAGAAAAAGCAAAAGGCTCAAAAAGATGCCAACAGACAATTTGTATTGCATAGCAACTTTAGCCTTTTGCCTCGGTTTCCAGATTACTTGTTTTTCATCTTCTACGGATTCATTGTTGGTGGTTTTCATTTAGTGAAACGTCTGCTACCTGCAATGGGTGTAGAGACTCATCGCTCTGTAGTGCGACAGTTGAAGGTGCTGAATGCGCGAATTGAGGCGAACGTTTCCCTGGGCGAAGAGCAAAATTCAGGATGGTCGCGCGGAGGTTTTGGCCTGGGTTTGCTGCGTAGCATTCGACGAACCTTTCCTATCGCTACGGCCCGGGAAATAGAAACCGAATTGATTGAAATTTTCAATTTGATCGACCGCATTCCCTCCCTGGCCTTTCGTCCCGAATTCATTTTCATTCTCGATGAGTTGGACAAAGTAGAGGTGCATGGGGAGTTGTTTCGCTCAGGCGACTCCGAACAAGAAAAAAGCGGTCCACGACCCGCTTTTGGCCCAGAGTATACCCGCCAGAAGCAGGAGGCCATTGCGGGATTGTTGGGCAACATGAAGCATTTTCTGAACGTAGCGAAAGCCAAATTTATCTTCATAGCCAGCCGTGAGATGTACGACGTGTCCCTGGCCGACATCTCCGATCGCGACAGCTATATCGGTAGTGTGTTTCACGAAGTTTTGCACGTGCCCAGCTTTTTTACCGATTCATACCAAACCGATTCCGCCGATGTAACCCGCCTCACCGAAGAATACGTGTGCCAATTTTTGGTGCCTCGCCATGGAAAGTATGCCAATTCGCTGGAAGGGTACTACCAGTATTTGTCTCAGGAAGTGTTTGTCGTAGCACACGGAGAGCAAGACCGGGTGCGTTGCCAATGGCAATTGCAAAAGGTGATTTTTACGTTACAAAACTTCATTGTCTACCTCACTTACCGCAGTAACGGCAAGCCCTAATACCTCATTCTTTTGTTTGAAGAGCACGTAGAAAAACTCCTTCCCTCAAAAGTGGCTGATCAACTTGTGGCAGTACCAGCTAAGTCATACGAAGACCAAATGAAGACCGAGTGCTTTTACCTGCACTTCAATGAGCTCCGGCAATACAAGTTTGGTTTCACGGCTTACATCTTTTCTCAGTTTCTGGTGACCCAAAGTCGCTATATGCGCGAGTATGGCGACAAGCTGTTGGTCTCTACTTCTTATTTGATCGATCATCTTTACAAGTTTCACAACTATGCTTTCTCCTGGCAAAACCTGGAAGTAACTCCCGAGTTGATCGACATCAATAAAGCCCCCGAGTTACGATCGTTTGTGCGGGAACTGTTGGGTGCTATTTCCAATATTCATTTGCGGGAAATTGTGAGCGGGTTACACCAGTTTAAATTCTACAATAAGATCACCAACGAGATTCGCTACATCTCCAAAGTATCGGAGATTGAAGCTTCTGCCTTCAATTTTACCTTGGATGAACACTTGCAAACCAAGCGCTACTATGAGGTGCGGCTGAAACAACTAAAATCGGCCTACAACGAATTTTATCCGGACGATCGGCGGGGAGAGTACATTCATTCCATTGGTTCTATCCACATGACTCTAGGTGATATGCAGTACTTCGACCAGGAATACAAGGATGCCAAGCTGCAATATTCCGATGCCATTCAGGCATTGCAAGGCGTGCCTTTGGAGGACATGACCATGGAGCAATTTCTGTTGTTGGTGCGGAGCAAAATGAAGCTCGGTCTGGCCCATGAACGCACCGGTGGTCACGATGCTGCACTAAGTGTCTACGGTTCCATTGCCAACCGGGTAGTGGAGTTGCGTGATTTGGAATTTGAGGGTTTTGATTTGGTAAAGGTGGTGTTGAATCGAAGAGAGATTCCTCAGTTTGTATATCGCTTTAAATCTCAATTATTGGCAGACTCCAAATGGAATTCGCAAATAGATTTCTCAAAAGATGCGAATAATTCAAATGAAAAGGCGCTGAAAACTGCTGTCACTAAGTTTTTTGGAAATCGGAAAGAACAAGTATTTTATGGTAGGTTATATCTCCATGTAATTAAAGACAAGGCGAATAAAAAGAGAAAGTATTACCGGTTTAATGAAGTGCAATTCTTCCACAGTTTCGCCGATCATTTTCTTCAAAAACTTTACGAGCTTCCGGTGAGTCCCAACAAGGAGAAGGGGTTTTTAAAACGCACCATCTTTGAGAGTTTCAGGCTGATCTACCAACCCTTGTTTGCCCGGCTGCAAGCCATCGAAAAGAGCAGCATGGGAGGGATTACCATTGCTGATTTAAAAAGAACCGAAAAAGAGTTTGAATTTTTATGGGCCGCAGTGATCGAGCAGCAGAAACCCTTGATTCAGGCAGAATTTTATAACAAGGTAGGGCATATTCTTTATTATAAGAATGGCTTTTTGTTAGGGACGTATGATAAAGATGAATCTGTCATCAATTTAAAAGTGACCGATCTTGATGAAAGGAAGAACAGAATTGAAGCTTTTGGTGAAAAGGACGATAAAACCCGTTACCGGTTAAACCTGCGCGCCATGCGTGAAAGGTTCCAGCTCGTCGGGTGCAGTAAAGATTTTAAAGCTCCCCTACATGCTTATAAATTCTACCTGAGAACGCTCTTAGTACTTCAAGAACGCGTGTTTAAATACCGGATGGGCAAAAGCGATTCCTATGAATTGGGTGGTGATCCGTATGAAAAGTTACCGGGTTTGTTTTATGATTTTTTGGTATTTCTAACCACTCAAGTACCTGAAAAGGAATTCGCTGAAATGTCTGAAACAGAACGAGGTCAAGCGGAGAAAGAAGAACTGAAGTTTCCCACCATGCGAGATACCATGGTAGAAGAAATCGGAAACTGCTTTTCAGATTTAGGAGATGCCTTGTTGGGCATGATACCCAGGGGAGAAGCTGCGGAGGACAAGGGATTTAAACTTCATAAGGAAAATAGTATACATTATAATTTTTTTATTACTCTCATAGGAGGAAATAAAAAAGTTAAAGCGAACCAAAAAGGGGCTGAGGATTGGATATTAAAGAAAGAAGATCGTTTAAAGGGACTAATTGCCAGGGTAAAGCAATGGAAAACTGAATGGGACAAGAAAAAAGATGATCAACATACGCAGCAAGTTGACGAAGAACTCCTCCTCTCAAGGATTGAACAGGTAATGCTCTGTTACTGTTATGCCAGTATGTATTTCTTACGTGCTAATCTACACTTGAAATATTCACAGCAAAATATCAAACTACTTTACCTCCTAAAGGACTACACCTACAGCTACGTTCAAAGTAGTTGTTTTAAATCAAAGACGAAACCCTATTGGATTGTAAATGACACCAAGAAACGAAACAACAATGAAGAAGTACCCCTCTCTTATGTTTGGAATTATTTAAGACATGGCTTAGTTGGTAAAGTGTTAAGGGCGGTTCATCGGAGCCACCTCGGGGCTTCACACATTGAAGTGGAACGTTTGTTCTTTCGCATGATGGAGCCGTACGATTCCGAACACATCATCCTAAGAAAGGAGGACGAATACAAGAATGGAAACGGGACTTTGCGACAGGCCATCCGCAACAGCCTCTCCAACAGTCCTGAGGTGCGAGAAGTATTGGTCTTGTATTTTGATTTATACATGCAAGTAGAAAGTCGGTTGCCTTTTCGATTGCCCAGTGACCTGTTGCTCCATGCCTATTCCATGTCGGACAATAAGTTCGGGAGGGTCCTGGAGTTGCGCTTCAAAATGCATGTGAATAAGCTCTATTTTAAGATGCTGGAGAAGGCATTGATGGACTCAGGCAGTAGGATGGAGGCACGAATTGCTTGGGTAGACAAAGAAATATCGTTACAGCGTGACCTCTATGAGTTGGAAGGCATTACAAAAATTGAGCTGACTGAATTGAAACGCATTCATAATTACTATCCAGGAGATGATGTAAGTGCAGTGTTAAGGTATTTGATTACCGATTCTATCTATTGCCTTTGGGAAGCCATCAAAGCCTATAAGGTATATGGCATTTCTTACATGACATCCCACTCTGTGGTGGGCACTGCATACCGCACCCTGGGTTATTGGTGTACTTATTATCAGATTTTACTCAAATCTTATGAAACCCACAAAGGCTATAAAGCCATCAAGGCCTTGAACGATGAAATGTCGGTGAAACTCGGGGTTGAGGGACGTAGTTTTTTAAATCCTGCCTACCACTACGAGCAGGCGATCCACCATCTTTACAGCGCCCTGCAAACCCACAACGAGGGACCAGCTTATCATAAAAATCTGCAACGGATGTATTATCTGGAAGACGATTACAGCGATAAGCTATATCACTTTGGAGCAGCTACCGAACGTTACAAGATCAATACCGGGGGGATTCGAGCCCTGATAGATGACACAAAAAATAAGTTGCGAGAGTTGAAGAGTGTGAATGATTTATACGATGTGGATGGGTATGTGACTCCAAATGGTTTTTAACTATAGGTGCCGTGGTTCCTGTTAGGTAATAGGAGTTTCTCATCAAGAAATCCAAAGGCATCATTCCTCCGCTTTAACTCCACGCAGAGCACCTCGCCAAAGGTTCCCAAAGTACTTCACTTCCTACCAAAGCCTTGGCAAAGCGCCCATCCATCAACGGAAAGCCTCCCTTTCTTGCCAACATCCCTACCGCTCATTCTGCTTGATCGACCGCTTGCTAAAGCCAGGCGAAAAGACGCGGAAACGCTTTCAGCATGGCTTAGT
>CALCCE010000161.1 GCA_937899835.1 uncultured Flavobacteriales bacterium
CCCAATGCCGGTCTTCGAGCGGACGTGTCCGCCGACTGGCTGAGACGAGAAGCCCACTGGCTGAGTCGAGAAGCCTGTTCTTCCACTATGCCCGGTTCCCGAGCGGACTGTGTCGGCCCTTTGGCTGAGTCCCGGGGCCCGGAAATGAAACCCACAAGCCAGTGAAACAGCAAAGCCATCAATTCAAATGCCGGTACTCGGTAGGGCTCATGCCCGTTTTGGATTTGAACAGGTTGCTGAAGCGTTGTGGAAAGTCGAAACCCAAAGTGTAAGCAATGCCACTCACGGTGTCGTTGGAATTGAGAAGGCTATTTTTCGCTTTCTCAATCAAAAAGAAATGGATGTGCTCCAACGCAGTTTTGCCGGTTTCTTTCTTTAGAAGATCACTAAAGTAGTTGGGCGACAGGTGGTGTTGCTTCGCGCAATATTCCACACTCGGTATGCCCTGCTGACTGGCTTGACCGGCTGCGTAGTAATTGATTAAAAACTTTTCAAAGTTAGCAACGGTGCTGCTGTTGAGGTTGGTTCGGGAAAAGAACTGCCGGTCGTAAAAACGCACGCAGTAATCCAAAAACAGCTCAATGTTCGACAAAATGAGGTGTTGGCTGTGGCGATCAAGGGTTTGGTGATACTCTTGTACCACCTTTTTCAGCAAATCTTCAATGGCACTCCTTTCGTCTTCCGAGAGGTGCAGTGATTCATTGGAGTCGTAATGAAAAAAGGAATATTGGCTCATTTTGTCCGACAAATCGGACTTGCGCAACAAATCAGGGTGAAACACCAAAGACCACCCATCTGGGTCGATTTGTTCCTCTGCATCGGGATGCTGCTCAAACTCCATGACCTGCCCCGGAGCGGTAAACACCAGCGTGCCCTCCTCATGATCGTAAGAATTTCTACCATACATAAAGGAGCTGCAATTGTTGGTAGATTTAAAGATCACCACGTACAAATTATTGATGATCCGCACGCCTTGCAGGCTGGAAACGCTTTGGATATCGCGGTTGTAGATCACACTCACCAAAGGATGCTTGGGGGCTGTCAACCCTCCCATTTGGTGCATTTCCGATACCTTATTTATTTCTATAGTCTGTTTCACGCTGTGGTAATCGCCGTTTCGGTTTCGAAAAATTGGCTCGCTTTACTGGATGTACTTGTCGTAGAACTCTTCAAAGGCCTCCAGTTGATAAGCATTGGCTTCCTTTCCTATCGCAGTATTGGGCGATCCCACTTCAAAACCGTGGTATCCGCCTTTGAATATCTTGAATTTCACCGGGACATTGGCTTGCTTCAACCCTTCAATATAAGCTACATTTTCATCATAAAAAGGCTCCAGATCGCCAACAAAACTGATGGTGGGCGGAAAGTTGCGGTAATCCTGGTTCAAGGCAGGCGAGGCGTAGGCCGGCACTTCCCCTTTCAGGTTTCGCAAATACAAGCCCCAGGCACGAGCATTGATATTGGCATCCCACATCGTGGAACCTAACATCTTTGAAGTTGGGGTGATCCTTCGATGATCGAGCATGGGATAGATCGGCATTTGAAAGGCTGGTTTTACATCTTGGGTATCCCGCGCCTTCAAAGTTACCGCAGCAGCCATTCCTCCCCCGGCACTGTGTCCGGCTATAATGATGTTGTTGGGATCGATGTTGAGCGATGCGGCATTGTCGCGCATCCACAGCAGCACATCGTAGCAATCGTTGAAACCAGCAGGAAAAGGGTCTTTAGGAGACAGGCGGTAATCGGGCGAAAAAATAGCAACAGGCCTTCTTTTGAGCACATCAGCATAAAAAGTATTGGCCATTTCGGGGATGCCCATCATGTAGCCACCACCGTGAAGGTAGAGCATGGCCGGTAGCTTTTGGGTATTTCCTTCTGGACGATACACCCGGGTACGAATATTATGGCCTTGGGTATGGGTACTTGGAACCAACTGTGTATCGTTAACGACTTCTTTTACTTTTTGTCCTTTGGTCAACCGCACCATTCCATTCATGAGCTTCAGTCCCCAACTTCTTGAATTCATGGCAACGATGAATCGAAATTGGCCGTATTGCGCTTGTAGCTCGCGATCGTACATTTCTTTGGTAACCCTCATTTCTACTTTTTTTCTCGATGAGCAACAAAGTAAAAGAGCGGCCACCCGGGCGACTAAAGGATTTCTATGGGATGCTAAAGGATTTCACTTATGGGTTGGTGTCCTTGAGGTTTGATCGTAGTTTGCAAATATGGTTCGCTATCCATTAAATGCGATTTAATGTACGCACCAAAGGCGTGTCCAACAAACACAGCTTTTGAAAAAATGGAAATAAAGTGAACACGAACTGATCGTAGTTGGCAACTACGATCCGCTATCCCAAGCATGCTGCATGTGGCACGTGTAATCGGCCTCGTCCCAAAGCACCACCTTAAAAAAATTGAATTAAAGTGGACTGATAGGAAATTCAAAGCCTTTGTAGTTAACCTTGATAGAAGGGTGTAGTGGCAAACTACACCCAACAAAACGGAACCTTTTGTTTCGATTTCAATGTTCAGGGTGGAGGTAATTTTTTCAATTTCTTTACCCCCGGTCCCAGAGCGGACTCTGTCGGCCCTTTGGCTGAGTCGATGGGCCAAGGGGGAATTGAAAAAGAAATAGTGGTTTTAATCCCTCCCATTTCGGCTCCGCTCAATGTCCGGGGTGGGTGGCTCCGCTCAATGTCTTTACCCCCGGTCCCAGAGCGGAGTCGATGGGCCAAGGGGGAAATTACAATTCAAATGGCTCATTCGAACGTTTCTTCAAATTCCAACCCTTCAATACCCAGTTCCTTTTTTTGTCTTTAGAAGGCTTCTAAACCCAAAGGGCCTTCTACCACCTCGTTGACGTTGAGTTGAAGCTGATCCTTTTTCATATCCAGAATCCAGTAGGCATAACTGTCTTCAGGGTTCTGGAGTAGGGTGCTTTCCACTATGATGAACCGATCATTTGCCCCAATTTTTGTGACCCCATCTACACGTCCGACACCATAGATATCGCCGGTGATCATGTAGAGGGTTAACATGTTTGGATCACCTGCATTTTCCCAAACTTCATATCGATCGTTGCTCCAATAAACGCCACCATTAAACCAATCTAAACAACCGGTGAGCAGCAGCATTAGACCAAGGAATGAAAATAGAATTCGGAATTTCATCTGAATCAATTGATAACCATTAAGCTTTCTGAAGTCCCAATAAACGGGTATTTGATCATAATTTGAACCTACGATCCGGTACACCTATCCTTCAACAGGCGCTCCGCTGTTCTTTTGCAGCTCTTCGCCTTTGTTATACACCCAGGTGGCGCTTTGCTCAAAGGGAGGAAACATCACCTCCATTTCCCAATGGTGGTTGATGTCCTTCAAGTGCGCTTGCATCTTTTCTTTAAAAACAAACCAGCCATCCAAATCTTCGTGGATGTCCAGTTCACTCGTACCGCTCTTGATGCTTAAATGAATAATATCATAAGTGTATTGGTCGGTTTTGTAGGCTACTATTCCCTCTATCTCCCGCCATAGAAACTGAAACGTTTGCTTTTTGTCCTGGTACACAAAACCATCGTTTTCGTAGCGAAAGTCTCCTAAAGTAGTTGCTCTTCGTATCCGCTCTTTTTCCTGTTTCGCCGTTTCATAATCGCCTTGAAAAAGCACCTTGTTGGAGTTTAAGAGCACAAAGGCCCCACTGCTCAAGGCCAGTCCTATGCTCAGCATCCCCCAACGTTTTTCGGGAGCATCGTGAATGATGGACAAACTGCCAGCAAAGGCCAATGAGAGCAGCACACCGGCAAAAGCCCACAGGTAAAACGCCAGAAATGGCAACTTAAGCACCGCGGATGCTTTGGTTACTCTTTCCATTTTCTTAAAACGAACGATCGGCATCCATTGCAAAGCAGCAAGCAATGCCGGCAGGAAAAACCATTGCACCAGGCGAAGTGCCTTTTCCACTTTCAAGGAGGCTATAGCAGGGTCTCCAAAGCTGAAATCGTAAACCCCGATCAACCCCGGTATGAGGAAGAAGGCGAGGATAAAAATGCCCGTGGTTCGATTGTATGGTAGTTGGATGGGCTTCATAAGGCCATCGCTTCAGCAAAACGGTTCGCTACAGGTTGGGTTTGGGTATCTTTTTTCTTTGTGTGGTACCAGGAAGCAGGGCGTCAATTCCGCCAGGTGATGAACGATTCCTCGTGCGTGGGTTTCCCTTGCGGGGAAAGGTAAGTGCCACTGGCCGGATCGAAAGTCCATTGCTCTTTGCCGTTTTCATCGCTCTCTTCGCCGGGTTTGTGGTTTTCCAGCGAAACCGAGGTATTTACCCGAATTTCGGGTTGGGTTTTGCTGGCCGGCACAAGGTCGATGCTCCGGTGTTCTTTTTTGTAAACCCCTTCAAACCCTTCTACCAAACACATGGACTCTATCAGGCCGCCTCCATGAAAATGAAAGATGCGCAGCGCGGCACTTGGAAAAACCGTACTGCTCACATCAGAACGCACCACCAATTGCAATTGGTCGTCGTTAGTAAGGGAACGAATGGTTACCTCTAAGGGTGTGTGGTTACAAGGCAATTCCATTTCCTGCAACACCTTGCACTCCCCTGCTTCGGCCACAAACACCGTGAGAGTGGCCGTCTTAAAACCGCGAACGGTCACAAACAACCACTCCGTGCGGCCATCGGCATCAAAATCGAGCTGGTAGAGGTCGGAAAAAGAGGCCGCGCTGGCGTGACGCGATTTCCACCAGGCATCGTTGGCCGTGGCCTTCGGGTTGCGGTTCGACCAACCTTCGGAGAGGGCTTCGTTATCTTCTTGGACCATGGCCCGCTGTTGTTCATCCAAGATGCTCAACAGCCGGGCCTCGGCAGCCCGTTTCACTTGGGTGATGCGCACCTGGGTTTGCGCCAAGGCCGCGTACCCCAGGAGCAGGATACCAAACAGTAAGGCAGAACGGAGAAAAGTAACAGGCTGAATCATGGGTTAAAGATAATTCACATTCCAGGCCCAACCACGAAAATCGTTGCTGGTGGGGCGTTTCTTGTTTTCCACTTGTGCCCACGGTGGCATAGCTGTGCCATTTCTGGGATTAAGGATGTAGCCCGCAGGTTTTGGCGGCCACCCGCGTTGCGCCAGATGATCTAACGCTTTCCATGGATGAGGTATGGTGCACACGCTCCGCCCTATGCACCACCTCCATCCCCCAATTTTTTTTGTTGCGCAACGCACCGGCTACGCAACACTTAGAAACAGGCTTGGGAGATCACTGAGATGGATATCGTGTTGCGCACCAACCGGTTGGCGCAACACGTTCTGCTCTTTGTTCCTCAGCAGCAGCCCACCAAAGCCGGGCTTTGTGCATCTTATTGGTAACCGTGATACGATAACCAATACCCACGCTTATGTTTCCTGCCCGATCCCCCCAGCCAGCGCTTTTTAAAAATGCCCGTAAAAAATTGAGGTGCAGTCAGGCCCAATTGGCCCGGCGACTGCGGGTACACCGCTCTACCATTTCCCGCTTCGAAAAAGGTACGCTCTGCCCCGATGCCCACCACATCGAAACCATCGAGCAGCTGACCGGAATGGCCGCCGAAGCGTTGATCACCAACTTTTACAGCTGCGCGGGGCGCTTGGAAAAAAGCGCGGAGCAAGTAGCGCAACAAGCCCCGGAATACTATGAATACTTGCACGTGAAGCTATGCCATGAGAAAAAACTGCACCACTTGCGGTGGCAATTGAAACGCAAGCAATTGGACCTGGCCACCGTGAATCGCTGTTTTACCATCGATCAAACCGTCATGGGGGCGCTAGATGCCCAAATCGAGTGCCTGGAACGGATCGCCCACGCTCTGAAAGACTCCCAAGCTTTCGAAGATGCCCAAGCCATTTTGAACGATTACCAACAGAGCAAGAAAGCCAAAAGTCGGATTGCCTTGATTTGGGCAAGGCGATTTTCCTTTGAATTGGAAGACGAGATCAAGGTAATGGCACAGGAAATCGCCCTCCGCGAACGGCTGTTGCAAGAAGCACAGGCCAAGGCAGACGCCATCGAGGCCGAAAAAAACGGTAAAACAAACGCCCACAGCGGTTGTCTCCCCTCCCACTCCCGGCGTGTTGCGTCCGCATGCGCCACGCAACACCAAAGCGCCTCCCGAAGGGGAAACACCGGTGATTCCCATGGCACCGCGCATAGAAAAAGTCGTTTCACCTGCCTACACCACCATGACTTCTGGGAGGAAGCACACCGAAAGGGCCGTGGCCTACTACTTCCGGTATTGATTCGCCCGCTCGTTGCGTGCCGCCAGGGTGGCGGTTTCTAAAATGCGTTTGGCTCGGGTTTCCGGCCGTTTGGCGTTGAAGACCCATTCGAGAATGCCACGTTTGACCGATCGGGGAAACGCCTCGAAATTTTTTGGGGCGGGTGGGTGGGTCCGAAGCGCAGCTTCTAAATCCGGTGGTAGCACCAAATTCTCTACATCGTTGAGGGCATCCCAGGTGCCGTTTTCCTGGGCAATGCGCACCATTTCCAAACCCGGTGCCGCCATGCGGTGCTCGGCTTGCAACCGGGCTACCTTTTCTTTGTTCACGCGGCTCCAATTGCTTTTGGGGTTGCGCTTGGAAAAGAACTGAAAGTAGCTTTCTTGGTCGCGCTTGTTGGGCTTGCTGTCCACCCAACCAAAACACAAAGCCTCGTCTACCGCTTCGTCGTAATACACGCTGTTGATCCCACTGTCTTTGTGGTAGATGATGAGCCAGAGGCTTTTGGTGGTTTCGCTGTTGGCTTGCAGCCAGGCGCGCCAGGCTTTTACATCAGTGGCATGAAAGGTGGCAACTCCGTCTTCGCGCATCGTATAGTGGGTGGTGAAGGGTTTACGTTAAGTGTGGTGGTGTTGGCAACAAATTTAGGTCTTCTTGGTACTTCCCCCATGGCCCATCGGCTCAGCCAGTCGGCTTATACGGGCCGCTCGAAGACTGACATCTTGATATAGCGAGGTACGCGCTAATAGGAACACGGTCCTTGAGCGGACTGTGTCGGCCCTTTGGCTGAGACGAAAGGCCATCATTTTTTCATCCGGGCCTCTCAGCTCAACCAGTGGGCTTATAGGATCCGCTCGAAGACTGACATCTTGGTATCGCGCGGTACGCGCTTATAGGAACTCGGTCCTTGAGCGGACTGTGTCGGCCCTTTGGCTGAGACGAAAGGCCATCATTTT
>CALCCE010000162.1 GCA_937899835.1 uncultured Flavobacteriales bacterium
GGCACCTGCATGGTTTCCAACACCGAATTCCCAGAAAAGTCGCGCAAGTTTTGTTTCACTACCACACTGGTGTCGGCCTGTCGATAGGCTTGCGATTGTTGCAAGTGGTTGAGGCCGGTGTAGAAGCCAATGGCCTCCCCATGATCGCCTGCACCATTGAAATTTCGGCTGTACTGGTAGTTTTTATTGTCGGAAGGGTCGGTATAGAAAAAGCGGCTGGGCAGGGATGCTGCGCCAGCGATCACCGAGCCAACAGCGGGTGCTGCCCCATCCCAGGGGCCCCAGTTGATGACGTTGCCCAGGCCGCCTTCGTAATAATTGCCAATCGGGCGCACCCGCCACAAGTAATAGCCACTGCCTTCTGCCAGGTTGAGCAAGGCCATAGAATCATGGACTTCCAAACTCAGGGCTGCATTCCAGTCGATGTCGGCCTGAATTACCGTTTCGTCGGTGGTGTAGGAAGGATTGCGGTTAAACAGGCGCAAGACCTGTAACTCGTAAGAAGAAACCGGGCAATCACAGCTCCATTTAAAAGTGGTAGGTCCACCTGCAGAAGTCACCGAAACGAGGCTGGTATTGGTGCTGCTCGAAACCCGGAAACGGTAATCTTCCTCAATGCGGAACCTGACCCTCATCTGGTTGCGAATGACAGAAGCTGAAACCGAGTTGGTATAATGCAATACCCGGATCCTAAAGTGCGATACATTGGGGTACTGAATGGTAAAATCGTGCCGGTACCACTGTTCGGGTTGGTTGTCGTTGAGGGTCATAGTGTCCATCGGTAGGGTATAGAGCAAGCCCCCTGAATTGCTGTAGGCCCGCACCTGAAATACCACGGTGAAACTGAAGGGCTTGCCACCAAAAACAAAATCATCGCCCACATCAAACTGCGCGGTGAGGTGAGCCGATTCGAGGCGTTTGCTACAGGGCACACCGGTGTATTTGTTGGTTTTTTCCAGTTTCCAGTATTTCCCATTGAGTTTCATTTGTTTCAGCCCCATGTGTTTCATGGTAGCCTGGTCTTTGGTGGTGGCGTAGGGGCCGAAAAGTTGAGCGTGTGCCTGGGGCAAGCAAAGCAGGGCCATGAAAGCTACCAGCACACTACGGAGCAATTGGAGATTCTTTTTCATCATGTATGGTGAAATGTGGGCTGGATAAGCCCAGATGAACAGTAAGTGGATTATCGGGCGATGCGTTGAACGTGGTATTTGGCTTCAGATACCGTTTTGCGACCGCGTTCGGTTTCCTGCACTTCTCGAATGGCCTTGCCCGAGCCGTCGTATTGGATGAAGCGGGCAAAGTGATTGGCATCAAATACCGCCATGGGCTGCAGGGTGAGTGGGTCATACACCTGGCAGGAGGATTGTGCCGCCATCGGCTGCAGCCGCACATCGTCCATCCAAAACGTGTTGGAGAAGGTCATCATGTAGGGAAACTTCATGGCAATCACTGGGGTGACATTGCTGCCAAGGCCCGAGAAATTGTTCAAGGTGCATTCCATCAACCACCAGTCGCCGGCTTGGGCCACCACCGTGGTAGGGTGGGTATTGCTGTTGAACCCATCCGTCAAACGGACTTCGAATACCTCATCCATGGGAGCGTAATAGAAAGGGAAAGCTCCAATTTCTTGCCGCGCCCAAAAGCGCAACTGCAGCCCTTGGGCACTCACACCGGTAGTATCCATGGATTTTAAGGGCAGTACATCTTCGCTGCCCGCACTCGGGTGATGGCCGAGGTAGTAGGATTGGTGGCCCGAATGCACAAAGTTGGTCGCCAGGGCGGTGTCTCCCGATGGGTCGGCCAGGCCGTTTTCGAAAAAGAAACTACCGGAAACGTTGTAGCTGCGCTCGAAACTCTCGAAAAGAATATGCTCACTTGAAGTATTGGCCGATTCGATGATGGGTAGTTTTTGCGCATAGCCATAGAGTTGTGCGCTGGGCACATGCAATGCATCCAAGACCTCCATGGGGGCACCGTGAGGCGAATAGTGCGTGATGGTGCTCGGGTTGATCCAGGTACTGGTGTCGTTGGCGGTTGGAAATTGCCAATCGTATTCCACAAACTGGTCGTAGTAGCCACTGCTGTAGTTGGTTACGGTAGAATCTTGCGCAGTGATACCGCTTACGGGTGTGCGGTACACCAGGCTTTTGGCGGTGCGCCATTGGCCAAGGGCACCGCGCTCGTAGGCATTCAATAGGGGATCGATGCCAAAGTTGCTGGCGTGGTAAGGCCAGTCGTCTTCCAGGCAAGTAGCTTGCGCATCTACTACATTGGCGATCAAAGTGCGGTCGTAACTGGGACAACCACTGAGGCAGGAAATTTTTTGTCCAACACAAGGGTTGTCGTGGGTGTAGAAAAAGAGCTGGTTGTTTTCTACCCGAAACTCTCCGTAGCTGCCATCGGGTGCCGGTACTGGAGGAATGAAAAAGTCCTCTGCACAATGGCACACATCATTGACCGTACTGGGACCGTCTTCATGTTCGGAAATACATAATCGGGCCCGGTGCGGATCGTGCGGATCAAACCCATAGGCGAAAATGGCGTAGCGCCAATCGCCCTTGGGAATTTTTTGTTCAAGGGGCGTTTCCTTGCACGTGCCATCGGGCCAGGTACCATCGTAGATGCCCAACACATTGAATTGGGGCAGCAATTGCACCACCTGACTGTCACTAACAATGGGCGTATTGTTGATGGTGGCGGCCAGCGTTTCCCGCAGTGGATCGTTGGCGTATTCTACCGTCCGTTCTATTTCTTTGCCATAGGTAGTCACATAGCCAACAGAAGCATTCAGTTGGTTTTGGCAACCGCTTT
Source organism: uncultured Flavobacteriales bacterium (assembly GCA_937899835.1). Classification (GTDB taxonomy): domain Bacteria; phylum Bacteroidota; class Bacteroidia; order Flavobacteriales_G; family Salibacteraceae; genus CALCCE01. The sequence goes on from CALCCE010000162.1 coordinate 2,812, forward strand.
GCACTACCTCAATAAAATCAACATTAGATACCGTAGCGGTAGATGGGGCGCCTAAAATGTGAGAAGGGTACAAGGCCATCTTGTTGCCTCGGGTTTCTCCCAGGTGGTAAAAGTTTTCGTGGTTCGCGCCACTGTAGAGCCGAACCAGGTCGCCCGGACAAAAAATGGTGGTGATTTCACAGATCGGAGAGCCATCCGGGTTGAAAAAGGCCAGCGAATCACCATCCCGTTGAATAATCAAGGTTGGGTCGCTAAAAAACAGGTTCTGGTTGTCTGATTGGAGGCCCAAAGCCGGGTGTTGATGGCTGGCTGTGTAGTTGTAATTGTGGTATTGGGCATCGTTGTTGGCGGCACTGTTCGTTGAAAATTGCCCACGATAATGTTCCAGGGTAGGTTGCCCCGTAAGTTCATCGAAACGGTCGTATTCCGTCACCGTATACACCCCATCGCGCAAGCTGGTTTTGGAGCGCACGAAGGCCGTGTGCCGGTTTACTTTGTTGATGACGTGGGATACCAGTTTTTCCCGATGAGCGGTATAGCCCGGAAACAAGGTAAGGTTGAACCATGGCGGTACAAACAAACTCACGCTCGGGTCCACTTCAAGGGTTACCACACTCACCTCGTTGGTGTAGGAGCGGCTTTCGCACACCACCTCGGTTTCTTTGCCCATCACACGCTCCGTCACTTCGCCGTCTTGCATCAGCACGGGCACCGCTTCGCCTGGCGCATAGTAATGGTATTGATCGAATGCTGTGAGGGTATGGCTTTCCGGGTCGGCCACCGTACCCGCATAGGTGCTGCTCTGTCGGCTTTGGCCGTGCATGTTGTTGAAGTGCATCACGTAGCCTTGTGACAACCAATGGCTGTCCACATACTTGTTGTGTACCCCAAGGCTCAGTTGAAAATCGTCGAACTTGTGGGTGATGGGGGTGCTTTTCACCTCATAGGGAAAATCTTTGGCGGTATAATACTCATTGACGCGAAAGCCAGGACTGGTTTTGCCGCTGTGAATGTTGCTGACGGTCACTTTCGAATAGCCAATAGAAGCTCCGGGCAAAAAAGATTCTCCCAAAGGACCTTCCATTTCTTTTTTGTCTTCGCCGGCCACAAACCGCTCCCAGTTGCCTTGTTTCTCACGGGGCAATAGCTTTACCAAAGGATTTTCTTCCCGGCCAACAATGGGTTCGTTGGTGGCCACTCCACTGGATATGGTGCGGCCATATTCATCGGTGGAGGTGTAGGAGTATTCGTCTCCGTAGAGGTTGGCATCTCCATTTTCCAGGCCTTCGTCGTACATCAGCAGGCGCTTCACCCGCACACCACCACCCAACTTGGGCCGGTGGAGGGGAAGCCTGAAAAAAGAGTTTTGGTGGTCGATGTCGAAGCAAACATCGGTGGCCGGAAAGCTGTGCACCCCAATAAAGTTGATAAACGTGGCCAGGGCCTCACCGATCTTGCTGCCAGATGGGTCGCCATTCGAATCTGTTAGGTCTTGTTCGTCTACTATATCACAGGTACCATTGGTGTTGATCAGGCCACCTTTTTCGGCCGTCACCCAATCCACACAAGTGGTGTAAGGCCCAAACTCCGCAGCATTGGCCAAGTGCAAATACAGGCCATCGGTATCAATGCCCACCTCCTTAATGCGCACATAGCCGTCTACCCAATCGCTCGAACAGTTGCTGAGGTTGGCCGTGCCGCCAATCAGGTTGTATAAAAACTTGAAATAGACCCGCTTTTTGTTGGCCAGCACTTCGTTTTCGATCAGGGCTTTGAGTTGCTGCAGTTCGCTGGAATAGTTGGGGTCGCCAGGAGAAAGTCCCAAAGAGGCTTCCACATCCAAATGAATGTATTCTTCAAAGGGCGAGTCTTGTGCCTGCAGGCTGATCATGGCCGTAGCGCGCTGGTCTTGCACGTATTGGTAATCCGCCTGTTCATAGTGCACCACCATTTTTCCACCCATGGGCGTCTGCACGCTTTTCAAGTGCCATGCAGCCGGATCGAATACCGCATCGTTGTGTTGGCTCACCCAGGGAAAAATGCGGTTTTTTAGCGTTTGGCCATGCATCCGGTAGCGGCCCCAACGGTCTACATTGGCCGCATCGTAATCCGGGTTTTGGTGTTCGGGCAGCAAGTGGCTTCCGTAGTTGACCAATTGTGGGTAGCGGGCTTGAATTTCGGAAGCATAATCCGAAGCTATGGGATAGTTGTACGAAAACAGGAAGGGACTGATTTTGGCACTCACGTGATCGAAGGACTCTTCCCATACCTTCACTAAGGTGAGTTTTCCCTGGGTGCCGGGCGCGCTGGAGTTGGGTTGGCCTTCCATCAGGCTATAATCGTATTCGAAGTGAACGGTCTTTAGTTTTTCACCGGCATGGCCACCTTCATCTTTGGCAAACAGCTCGATCTTATCCAGCTTTTGCAATTTTCCCAGGCCCGAGGTGCTGGAAAGGACACTGGTTTTCGCGGCTTCCACATCATTGGCCAGGGCCTCTAAGCCGTCTTGCCGATCAGAGGTTGAAAAAACAGCAATGTGGGTTTTGGTCTCAATGCTATCTACATAATACACCTCCTTTTCACCCGAAAGGTAGGTGCCCATATCGTCTTCGACATCAGAAGCTTCGTTGCGTTCGTAGGACAAGCCGAGGTAAGGCGCCCTCCATTTGTAAAAGTTGGCGTTGGTGGCAGATTTATTGTCTGCTCCATAAGCCCGGGTGTAAGCAAAGCGTACGTAGCCACCCAGGTCGTCGTCGGTGGGACCGTTGCCACTCAAATCGCGGTATTGAGGCGTAGTGATTTGGGTGAGCAAGTAAGAACTGGCATAGGGTGCTTCCATGGCCTGGCCCAGTTTGCGCTTCGGGGCTGAGTCGCTGAAAGTGCCGCCCATGTACACCGTTTGTTCATTGCCACTGGCCATCAGGTCGTCCAAACTGTATTGAATTTGTTTTTCGTTGCGGGCGTAAACCGGCAAACCGTACACGTACAGGTTCCCTTGTTGATTGGTCAGCGCAATTTCACCGATGCCATCGGCCAACTGCCCACCGCTGCGGTTCACCCATTTACGGGTGCGTTCGTCTTTGTTGTAAGCGTGCACCCAAGCACCAGTGGTACTCACTTCCATCATGCGGGCATTGGTGTTGTAGCCGATATAAGAAGAACGGGCAATGCGGTCGGCCTCCGTATCAAGGCCGTTTTGCACCTCAGTTGAAATGCTGCTTGGAAAAACCGGTTCGTATTCCTTTTTTCCCTTCGTGCTGTTCACAGCATTGAAGCTCGCTTTTTGGGCCTGGTGGTCAGTGCCAAAGTTTTGGTGGGCAGCCGGGTCGTCCTGAAACTTGAAGTAATAGGCCTCGTCTCCATTGCTGGAAAACGTATAATCATCGAGGTTGCCATCGTTTTCAGGTCGGCCATAGGTAGAGCCATTGCTGGGCAAGTTGTATTCCCTGCTGGTTTGTATGCCGATGTTTTGGCCAAACATCACTTCTACCTCTTTCAGGGCATTGAGCTCTATGATTTGGTTTTCCACCGCGTTGGGGTAGAAGTGGCCCACCCGTTTGCTGAACAGGCGAAAACCACCGTTGAGCCCTTCGCCAGAAACACTGAAAAAGTCGGCACCGCTGTTGGGAATGCCCATAAAGTGGTCGTTTTTCGACCAGGGCATTTCCCGTTCGGTGGTGTAGTCCATCAGGTCTGCTTCGGTGGCCTCCTGGCTGTACAAATACCCGTAGGCATCGAGTTGGTTTTCGCCCCGGTTTTTTTGGTACGAATAAGCGAGGTTGGCCCCGGCTTGTGGTCCGGCAGGCACTACGGTGGGGTTGAATTCTACAGAAGCTTTGAAAGAACCTTTAAAAGCGGTTTGGGGCAGGTTGGCTACCGGATATTGTTTCAAGGCATTGGAGTAGAACGAGTAGGATCCGGGATTGTATTTTTGAGCCAATACCGAAAGGCTGTTGCCCAGCGATTTGTTGTAGAACTCCTTGATTTTTTCGGAATTGGAAGCCTGCGTCCAGGAGAGAATGGCCGCGGGGTTGATGGAACCGGAAAAACTGGTTTCTCCATTGTTGGTAGTCTGTTGCAGCTGCAACAAACCGCCAGCGCTGAGTCCTATCCCAAACACATAGCCCCAGCCTTGGTAATTGTTGTAGCGCAAGGTGGCCTGATTGGAAATGCTGAGGGTAGAAGCGGCCTCAAAAATGTTGTCGGTATCGAAACTGAACAGTTCCATACCGATTTCCCTCCCCACAGAAAGGGTTTGATTGGCCGGCATGCGGTTGTAGTAGGTTACGCCCTCCCCGCGAACATCGTCGGGGTAGCCCCGCTTGTTGCGTTGAATGGCTCCGGAAGAAAGGCTCCAACCATAGCCCACCCACGAGGCTTCTTCTTCGGGGGAAAGGCCACTGTGGTAAGAGAGCGCCAGGGGATAGCTGCTGCCTTCCGGACCGGGTACGGTGAGCAAAGGAATGGTGTAAGAAAAGGCTCCGGTAAATGGGTTGACCAGCTGCGCGTTGCTGGCCGATTCGAAAGCGGTGAAATCAGCTGATGTAGGGCTGCCTTCGGAGGCAAGGAGCAAACTGGGCAAAAGAGTTGAAAACAAAGGGTGAGCGAAAGAAATGCTGCGGTGAGTCGATGGTTGGTGGGTGTTTTGTGTGGCATGGGGATGGGAGGATGTTAAATGATGAATTCCCTTCTAAAGTGCCAGGAAAAGCCGTTGGGGTGCGGCTAATTTTGGTGAACGGACCTCCGGTTTCCGTGAACAGACCGTAACCTATCGGAATCGTTTTTGGGTTTGGCAGGTGCTCATGGTCGAGCAAGGCAGGATGGAGACAGGGCATTTAAGTCATGGTCGAATCAAGCTCATCGTGGCTTAAAAAGTAGATTGCATTGGCAAGTAAAATGCCCTCTAATCGGGGCCCACAAAACTTCACAACCAGATCAAGCCCTACGGGTTCGTGCCGAAACCTCGCCGGGCGTCTCGACTCAGCCAGAGGGCTGACACAGTCGGCTCGAAGCCCGGCGAGGGGCTGCTCGGTCCTTGAGTATCCAGCCCGGTCCCCGAGCGAAGTTGCGGGGCCCGGGATCTGGCATAACAATGCTATACTTTTTCAATTGAATTGAATAAAGCCATTGGTTCATAACTCGGAAATTTGGCTTGTCAGGCCGCCTTTGTTGGGTCTCACTTTTTCTTGACAAAAAGTGAGGCAAAAGTCAAGGCTGAACCGCGAAACCAAGCTCGGAATAGGCGCTTTCCGTTCTGATTCGATTGTGCTACTGTGGCGAAATTTTTAGCCTGAAGGTTTGGCAAGGCTTTCCCGATGAGGCGGAAACCCAAGCTCTGTATCCAATCAGGCGATTATGACGTTGGCAAAAGAGACGACTGCTTTCCCTGCCTGGGGCCACAGTGGTTCAAGGATTCCCTTACCGCTTTTCATTCCAAACCGCTGATGTGGTTTCGCCACTCGGGTTGTCGACTGGTTTCGCGCTTTTGCCGGGGGGCGATCGATGAATCAACGATCCGAAATACCCGGTCCCCGAGCGAAGTCGCGGGGCCCGGGATCCCAATCCGAAATGCCCATCGGGTTATCAAAATAATTTTTT
>CALCCE010000163.1 GCA_937899835.1 uncultured Flavobacteriales bacterium
CAACGTGGATAAGGATACTGCAGTTGGTTGAGTAACAATGCCCGTTGATACCGAGGTGAGCCCTGTATTTTCAGTCACGGTTACCGTATAGGTTCCTGCTGACAAGTTGTTTGCAGTAGCAGCAGTGGCGCTATTGGACCACAAATAGGTAAATGGGCTTGTCCCCATAGAGGTGGAAACAGTTAAAGAGCCGTCCATACCTCCATTGCAAGAAACATTGGTGGTAGCCGAAATGGAGGATCCAAAAGGGGCGGGTTCCGTAATACTCACAGAATCGATCACTGGACCACAACCGTTGGCATCAGTGATGGTGACGGTATAAGTTCCTGCAACCAAAGAAGAGATCGATGCAGTGGTGGCGCTATTGGACCAAGTGTAGGTGTAAGCCCCGGTTCCTCCTGAAGCAGACGCAGTAGCACTACCGTCAGAGCCACCATTGGTAGAAACATTGGTACTGGAGGAAATGGAGCCTGTGAGTGCTGTAGGCTCTGTAATGGTGACATTGTCAGTTAGCGTACACCCATTGGCATCCGTCACCGTAACGGTGTTAGTTCCAGCTGATAAAGCAGTATTGGTTGCTGAAGTATCACTGTTGCTCCACAAGAAGTTATAAGGGGTGGTTCCGCCTGCTGCTGAGCTAAATGTTCCAGCGCCATTGCTACCGCCATTACAAGAAACATTCATAGTGGTTGAGGCAGTACCTGTCAATGGTGTTGGTGTGTTAACTGTTGCAGAGGCTGTGGCAGTCTGACCTCCATTCTCGGTGACAGTTACTGTATAGTTTCCAGGAGAAATGTTGACTAAGGAATCTGTTGTTGATGCGTTGGACCACAAATAGGTATAAGGCATCGCTCCACCGGTAACGGTTGTTGTGATTTTTCCATCAGCGTCCCCAAAACAGGTTATATCGGTTTCTGTAGTGCTAACACCAAAGGGGGCTGGCTGGGTAATGGTTATCGTATCTGTAACAGGACCACAACTATTGGCATCGGTTATAGTAACGGTATAGGTACCCGCAGCGAGTGATGAAGCAACAGCTGTTGTTGCGCTGTTAGACCATAAATAGGTATAAGGCCCAGTTCCGCCTGAAGCGGATGCAGTAGCACTACCGTCAGAGCCACCATTGGTAGAAACATTGGTACTGGAGGAAATGGAGCCTGTGAGTGCTGTAGGCTCTGTAATGGTGACATTATCTGTTAGCGTACAACCATTGGCATCGGTCAGAGTAACCGTTGCTGTTCCTGCGGCCAATGTAGTATTAGTTGCTGCCGTACCGCCGTTGCTCCAAAGATAAGTATATGGGGTAGTACCACCACCTAAAGCCGATAAAGCTGCTGCACCGTTTGACCCTCCGTTGCAACTTACATTGCTAGTCGTAATGGCCGTACCGAACAAAAAAGTAGGAGCAGTAATAGAAGTCGAAGCAATTGCAACAGCTCCACTGCTGCCGGTTACCGTTACCATATAGTTCCCTGGTGATAGTCCACTTATGGAATCTGTAATTGCCGTATTGCTCCACATGTAGGTATAGGGAGCAGAACCTCCGGTTACGTTGGCTTTGGCTGTTCCATCGTTGGCTCCCGAACAGCTAATATCAGTATCGGTTATTGTTACAGAAAGTGCCGCGGGTTGCGTGATAATAACAGAATCAATCACCGGACCGCAACTATTGTTATCAGTAATGGAGACTGTATAGGTACCCGCAGCGAGTGATGAAGCCGTAGCTGTTGTTGCACTGTTGGACCACATATAGGTGTATGGTCCGGTTCCTCCCGAAGCCGAAGCCGTAGCGCTACCATCAGAACCACCATTGGTAGAAACATTGGTGCTTGAGGATATGGAACCAGTAAGTGTGGTAGGTTCAGTTATAGAAGCATTGTCTACGATGGTACAACCGTTTGCATCGGTTACAGTGACCGTTGCGGTTCCAGCAGTTAGATCAGTATTTGCAGCGGTAGTAACTCCATCACTCCATAAATAGGTGTAGGAAGGTGTTCCATTAGCTACTAAAATCGTGGCCGAACCATCACCCCCTCCGTTGCAGGTGACATTGGAGTTGACCGACGTAGTGTAAGTAAGTGCTGTTGGCGTAGTGACAGTGGCGCTTGCTGACGCCGTACAACTGTTGGCATCGGTAAGGGTGAGGGTATACGTTCCTGGAGTTAGGCTGCTGAGTGAGGCAGTTGTCCCCCCCCCTGGAAACCACAAATAGGTATAGGGTGAAGTACCTCCAGTTGCAGACGAGGAAACGGCTCCATCACCTGCACCAAAGCAACTGACATCAGTGTCCGAAAGCATTGGATTTAAGGCTGTGGGATCGCTCACCGTAATCACTGCCAAACCATTTTTACCATTAGCATCGGTTACCGAAAGGGTATAAGATCCGGCACTTAGACCGGTAATGCTGTCCACATTGGTGACTCCAGTAGACCAGTTGAAGGTATAAGGCGCTGTGCCGTTACTTGCGCTGGCTACAATTTTTCCATCGCTATCTCCTACACAAGACGGGCTGGTGACGGTTCCGGAAGGAATAGGCACGGGATATAAAAGCCGGATATTGGCACGATTGGAATTGGACCCAAATGAGTTGATGATACATCCATCGGTATTGTCGGTGTAAGCATATCTGTGGGAAGTAAAGCCGGTTGCGCCATACCTTACAGAGGAATTGCCCACAAACGTGGAATTGTTGATGCACCAATTGACAATGATGTTGGAAGTGCCATCCCAGGTAAAAGGAGTAGAAAAATTGTAGTAGTTCCACCCCGTGACATTGGTTTGGGTTCCGCTGAAGACCGTTGTAAAACCTGTATTATCAAATGCAAAAGCTGAAAATGCCGCATCTGTCGTTTGCTTCAGACTAATGGTAATGTTGTTACTGACCGATAGGGCTGAACCCAGCTCCATACCGAGCCCTAAAAAGTCACCAGCACAGCCGCCACTACCAGTAATTTCTGAGGCCTGAATCATGTATTGATGGCGGGTGTCTTCAAAAAAGTTAGTGTAAGGAGTAACTGTATTTCCTGCAGAAGCTAAGATGCCCGATCCTGCTTGAGCCGTATCGGTGGTTTGCGTACAAGTTCCACCAGCAATTTGAAACACCCGAATTTGGTCGATGCCAATTTCTTCTGAACCTCCAGAGGTTCTGGCTTGGAACAAGATGCTGAGTGTGGTGTCGGATCCCCCAATAGGAAATTTAAAGGTCCACTCGGCAAAAGCATTTTTCAAACTATCGGCACCACCTTGTGATCCTTCGCTGGTCCCATCCAGGTCAATATCCTGAATGAGTGCGGAAGAAGTGCCCACTGAATTCCCAGAGCCATAAAAAGCGGCAAAAGTGGTATAAGTACCCGTAATCAAGTTGGCCTGTGAGGGCACACTGCCCACAGAATTCGCGCCTGTAGCAATGTTTCCGTTGGTTGCATACCTCAACTGCAGGTAATCGTTGGCCCGGTAACGCTTGATGGTACCGGTGTTTCCTGCCAAATAAACCTGAAGTTGAATGGAGTCGCCTTGATAAGCCGAAACATCGATGGTTTTCAGCATTAAATAACCATTGTTATTAGGCGATGCAATTGGATTATCGTTGGCATCAAGGTCTTCGCCACACCACCAATCCAGACCTACATAACCACTGTAGGTGTGCTCCGTATTGCCATTCGGACCAGTGTTGCTGTTTTCAGAGCGGGTCCAAACATCGTTGCCGGAAGAAGTCGAACTGTCATCAAATTCATTGGCGCGGTAGTCCGAACCATTGCCGTCGTCTTCGAAATCTTCGGTGAGTAGAAGGGTTTGAGCATTCAGCGAAAAAGCAGAAACAGTAGTAAAAAACAGGGCAAGTGTGAGGGAACGAATCATAGTGATCTGAGTGAAGGTGAAATACAGATGACTGGAATGGGGCGCTAAATTAGGTTTTATCGGTAGGGATTCCCAAAAAATCCTGCCAGTTAGGCAGAAAAAGGGGCACTCCTAACAGATATTTAAAGTCTACGATATCTATTGCATGCACGAACTACAGGCAGTTTGCGTTTGCAACACATCAAAAAGTGTGAAGGTTCCTACTGTTAAGTAGGTTGAGTCCATTCAACCATGAAGCAGATTTCTTTATTCGATCAAAAGGGCTTTAGTCCCAGCTCTAAGCATTTTTTGATGGGAATCCTGGGGATTATGCTCTCCTTAAATGCAATGGCGCAACTCTCTGTCAACACTTCCGTGGAAGCGGGCTACCCCTACCCCATCTTCCGCACCTCGAGTGACTTGGATGGATACCGGATACGCAATTTGATCAATGCCTCGGCAGGAGGCATGGTCCAACTCCTTTTTCCCAATGGCTTCGGAATTGAAACCGGATTGCGGGCAAGTACACGCGGTTTTTGGTTCAAACGTCCTGGTTCTGGCAATCCGGTAATTCCAGAAAATGTAGATGTAGACATCTCTTCCATCGGTATCCCATTCTTTGTGATGAAGCACACCTCGGTGTCCATCCCCTGGGAACCTACCTGGAGCTATGGAGCAGGCCTTCAAACCGAATGGTATCAGTTTTACGCTACCAATGATCAGGAATATGAAGGCAATGGTGGCAAAACCATTCGAAGCTTGGGAGCAACTGCCGGATTCAATTATCACCGATTCGGGTTGTACCTGACGGGCTTTTATGCCTTGGATGCACTTCCTGCCCTGCCAATAGGTGTTGCCGCAGGGATAAGTGAACCGATTGCGCTTCGCATCCATTCCCTGCAGTTGAGCTTCCGTGGATACCTTTTTCACAAAAATGATCGGCAAAAATTCAAATTCTAAGCGCGCTCCATTCGGTTCTATCAAAGCCAGTTTCACAACATGCGCTTTTGGGGTTCGTCCTTAGCCAATGGATAGCTACAAAGCAATGTTCATTTGTGGGATACACCAAGACAGGAAATCATTCGTTCAAGAGGCATGAAATCCCCCAAAGCCTTCTGCTTTCTGTTACTACTTTTTCTTGCGTTGACCAACCATGCCCAGGTTCATTTCAATATCGGGATCGAAGCTGGCTTCCAGCATTCCATCATTCAACCGGGCGTTGATCTGGGCAATTACGCACTCCGGTCCAGAACAAATGCCACCGCTGCGGGTTTGGTGCAGTTGCTTTTCCCCAACGGTTTTGGCTTAGAAACTGGTTTGCGCACCGGTTTGCGTGACTATTGGTTAAAAGAAAAAGGCATCCCACGTCAACAACTCGAAGCCTCTAACCTCATTCACCAAACCATTTTGGGAATTCCTTTTCTATTGGTCAAACAATCGCCGGGCAAATTCAAAAAGGAACTCACCTGGCGCTACTCCGTTGGTACCACCGTCAACTGGTACCAGCTCGATGGTGTGGGTTCAGACGGAAGGGGCAGTATCTTACTCGACCCTACCGTAAGCCTGACGGCCGGAGGTGGCCTTCAATACGATTGTTTTCTAATGGAGCTGAGCGGGACCTACGCTTTTGAAAGTGCTCCCCCCTTCCCTTTCGCCCAAAGCATCGGAGTGCTCGAACCTATATCACCCCGATTTCATGTGCTGCAGTTGGGCTTCAAATGTTTTTTCCTTCAATTCTACAAAGGACACCGCGCCTGGTTTTAAGTTTTTGAAAGCTCGCTCCTGATCCGCTTGTGGCTTTTCAAGCATCAACACTTATCTTATAGTGCTCGATACTTCCATGGCATTGTTATTGTGCGCAATTCCAAGCCTACTAACCGCTTCGATCATTCAGCCGCTGCATGATTAGCCTGAAAAAAGCGAGTAGTAGCCACATTCCTTTTCGCTTAGCGGAAAGCGGATAGGACAATTCAACAATTGGAATCACTCACATTGCAACACCTCCACTACTTGCTACAAAGGCGCCACCTTCAATGGCTGCTGCTTATAGTATTCAGCTTGTCAGGGTTGGAAAGCCGTCCACAAATCCATCTCAACTTAGGGGTAGAAGCTGCGGGGCAATATTCCATCATAGAACCTGGCATTGATTTGGGCGATTTCCGGGCGCGTTCATTGCCCAATCCGTCAGCTTCGTTTTTGGGTCAGTTCTTGTTCCCCAACGGCTTTGGCCTGGAAACTGGTTTGCGTGCCAGTCATCGTGATTATTGGTTCAATCGAAAGGGGACACAAAGAGGAATCGCAGACGAACCAAGAGAAATCAACCAAACGGTGTACGGAATACCATTCACCCTGGTCAAACAAGCTTCTGGCAAATTCAAAAAGGCGACCACTTGGCGGTTCTCTTTGGGCACAGAAGTCAACTGGTACCGCTTGGAGTACCAACCTCCCGATGACCGATCCATCTTTTGGAGCGATCCTGTGGTTAGCATTACGGCAGGTGGCGGTCTGCAATACGACTGTTTCATTCTGGAGTTAAGCGGAGCCTACGCTATTGACGGTGCTCCGTCCTACCCTTATGCCACCAGCATTGGGATTCAAGATCCTATTGCACCGCGGTTTCATGTGATACAGCTGGCGCTTAAATGCTACTTTTTTCAGTTGGCCCGAGGCCATCAGTCTTGGTTCTGAGCATTTTGGTAGCGTTCCCAATCCCTTAGTAGCTTTGCGAACTGATCTTAAAGGGAGCTTTTGTGAATAACCGTCATTTAGTAGGAGCCGACACCATCGTAGCATTGTCTACCGCGCAAGGCGTGGGTGCTATTGCCGTCATTCGCCTTTCTGGTGCTGAGGCCATTGCCATCACCAACCGTCTGTTTGTGGGCAAAGACCTCGAAAAGCAGGCTTCGCATACGGTTCATTTTGGCACTTTACGTCAAGGTGATCGCTTGTTGGATGAAGTGGTGGTGACCCTTTTTATCGCACCGCAATCATTCACCAAAGAAAATGTGGTGGAAATCTCCTGCCACGGTTCTCCGTTTATCGTTCAGGAAATCATCAAAGCATTAGTAGCTACCGGGGCCCGTTTGGCGGCCGCCGGAGAATTCACTCAACGTGCCTTCCTCAACGGTCGTTTCGACCTGGCTCAAGCTGAAGCCGTAGCCGACCTTATCAACGCCGATTCGGCGGCTGCTCACCAAACTGCCTTGAATCAAATGCGGGGCGGCTTCTCCAAAGAAATCGCTCAACTGCGGGAGCAACTGGTGCACTTTGCCTCGATGATCGAACTGGAGCTCGATTTCGGCGAAGAAGACGTGGAGTTTGCCGACCGAGACGACCTGCGCCAACTCACCGAAAACCTCCTTCAGGTCATTCGCCCACTGATGGACAGTTTTGCTCTGGGCAATGTGATCAAAAATGGCGTGCCTACCGTAATCGCCGGGAAGCCCAATGCCGGAAATTCCACCTTGCTCATCGTATTGCTCTACGTAGAAATAGCCATTGTGAGCGACATTGCCGGCACTACCCGCGATGTGATTGAGGACGAAGTGAACCTCAATGGCATTACCTTTCGCTTCATCGACACTGCTGGCCTACGCGCCACCGACGACACCATAGAAGCCATTGGCGTAGAGCGCACCCAGGAGCAGATGAAAAAGGCGGCCCTGATTCTCTACCTCATCGACCTTTCGCAAGACACCCCCGAAGGCCTGGCCACCGCGCAGGCCGAATTGAAAAGCCTGGCCCTCCCCTACTTGCTCATCGGCAACAAGCTGGACAATGCAAAGCCCGAGATGCTCAGCGCCTTCGAACAACACTCGGAAGCTTTGCTCATTTCGGCCAGCACCCAAACCCACATCGAGGAATTAAAAGCCAAGCTCCTGGCCTTCGTCCAACGTGATAACTTTCAATCCGGAAACACCATCGTCACCAACCTGCGCCACTACACCCACTTGCAAGACACCGAAGCCGCACTTCAACGGGTCCTCACCGGCCTGAGCCAAAACGTCACCGGCGACTTTTTGGCCATGGACATTCGCCAAGCGCTTCACTTTTTAGGTGAGATCACCGGTGAGATCACGACGGATGAGCTCTTGGGAAATATTTTTGGGAAGTTTTGTATTGGGAAATAAAGCTGCGAAGCTAGTCGCCGGCAATCTAACCGACGAAAATTTATGCTTATCCCCCATCTTCCACCAAAGCACTATCTTCACCGCCCAACTTCATCAAACATCGCTATGAAAACGCGCTTACTCACTTTCCTCTTAGCTATCAACTGCATTACGCTCGGTTTTGGTCAATCCAAAGTCATGACGCCGGAGCAGCTCATTGAATTGAATCGGGTTTCTTCGGTTGGTTTGACCGAAGATGGCCAACGGGTCATCTACAAAACCTCCAGCATTGATTTAAAGACGGAGAAAAAATCTACTCAATACTTTTCTGTGCCGGTGGAAGGCGGAACGCCGAATCAATTGCAGGCGATCGATGGCTTGGTGCGGGATGAAGCGGTGTCCCCGGATGGCCAATGGAAGTTGACCACGAAAGACATCAAGATTCAGAAGGTGAGCGGCA
>CALCCE010000164.1 GCA_937899835.1 uncultured Flavobacteriales bacterium
CCAGCCACCGAAGTGATGTCAAAACCCAGATAAATCGCATTCGAATTGAACACGTTGTCGGGAGAGAGGTAATAGTTCATGCGCGAACTGGGCGCGAAACCGGCATCCAGGTTGAGCAAGTTGATGTCGATGCTGATGGTTTGACCGGGATTGGCCGTAGAAGGGGTAACGTCCCAGCTGGGCCGCAGGTCTTGCCCCAACAACATGGCAGGCAACACCCACAAGATCAGCAGGATCATTTTGGGTAAAACAGGATAATTCATATCTCCAGTATTCGATTTTTAGGTTAGCAAATGAATTGGATGTGGAAGTGTGGAACAAGCAGGATGACCACGTGTGGCCAAAGCCTATCCTTCCCGGCCTTTATCGCAAAGGCCGGGAAGGACAGGATCAGCACTCAACTTTGACCGTGCAACAGGGAGATGGCTACTGCATTCCCATCGTCATAGCACTTGGACAAACCCATGGGAAAGCGCAGTAGAACCACCAAACCGATGTAAGCAAGGGTACTCGTAGGAACAGCGTGATTTCTATTCCTGTACCATTAGCCGCCTGGCTACTTTACCGCTTTCATTTTCAAACTTCACGGTATAGATGCCGGTAGCAAGTTGGGCAGGCAACTGCAGCGTTTGGGTTCCCACAAAGCTTCCTGCAACGACTACCCTGCCCATTGCATCCACGATTTGATAGGTGGTGGGTGTGCTGGCATTGTTCACTTCAAAGTGTAGGGTTCCCGAAGTAGGATTGGGAAACACGGTGACTGCCAAAGCATCGGTTGATGCCTCCAGCCCGCCTTGAACATTGGCGGTGGCTACTGCCTCCCGGAAAACCTGTTTTTTCGGCTTGGTCTTGCAAATTTCGAGGCGAAAAAGCTCGTAGTCGGCATGCGGGCCACCCGGGCCATCTACTTCAACCTCTACATGGAAATTGCGGCCATTCACACCGCCACCGATGTTGCCAATCAAGGCAGCCACGTCAAAATCTTGTGGCACAATACCCGGCACCCAGCCGGTAGAAATGGCCGGACCGAGGGGCTGCCACGGGGGCAGGTTCCATTCGGTAATGGTGATGGAATACCTCGATTCACAAGAGGACTTCGATCCATCAACTTTCACTTTTTGGCTGCTGCAATACACCGGAACATTTTGCCATCCGTAAGAACTCCACAGGGTTTCGAAGTGGTCAATTTCTCCGGCCATGGTGGCATCAGCAGTTGCCAATCCACCGGGAGCACACTCCGCACAACTGTATTTTTCGTGTACCTGCTTCTCCGTATCCATGCGACCAGAAGACAACAAAGTACAGTCGTAAACTGCCAGATTGCTCAATCCGGGAGCCAAATCAGGATGCACAATGTAAGTATGCTCATGCTCATCCAACACGTTGTATTTATCGATTTGATATACATTGCTGGTTTTATGCGCCAAAAAGCACTCTCCGTTTTGAGAGGCGACCAGGTGAGTTCCTCCCGATCCATTGTTCAACAAGGTAGTAGACCCATCGGGCTTCATTTTGTATAACTCCCAGTCGGTAAGGTTCCCTGTACTATTGACGAAATAAACATCGCCATCGGGGCGTAGTCCAATACCTTGCACCAAACTGTAGCCTCCTCCGGCACCATTGAAACGATGCAAGCTGTAGCCATTTAGCAAATGGGCATAGGTGGTGGTAGCAAAAGAGAGAATCGTGCCGGGGATGTAAAGGCCTTTTTTGATAAAAAGGCCATTGCCCCGATCGTGGCCAATCACAAAATCATCGCCCTTCATGTCCATAGAGATACGGGGGTTGGATGCACTTACAAAATTGGCGGGCGAAGTAGTAAAGTTGCCCACTACGGTAAAAGCAGCTCCACCCCAACGCACGGCTTTTACCACCACCGAAAGGTCGTCTTGCACGGCACCTACTAACAAATCTCCGTTGGGCGCTATCACAAAGTCGGCATTGTTCTTAAGGTCAAATACTTCATACCGGGGAGACTTTGCCAAAGTTCCCAAGTTACCAGCCGTACCAGGGGTGTAAACAAACCGACGAACGTAAATTCTAGAGTCGTAGCCCGCCGGATCAAGCTGGTTTCTACGCTCTCGATACAGCGTGTAAATAATGCGGTTGGAAGTAGGGTGAAACAGCACCTTTGTCACTGCATTGTGGTCGTGGGAGTAGTTTTTGCTTACGGCTTTCAAATCTCCATTGCCTTCAAATACCCGAAGGGTTCGGTAGCACTTTGAACCCACCGAATATTGATTGGAAACGGCGTAAATCGAACGGTTGATAGGTTCAGTTCCGCCAACAGCGCCCGCCGACCAATCTTCAATAAAAAAAGGAAGAGCACCTGAATTCACCGTAAGGAGTGCACCGGATTGGTCATATTGCCCCATGGTGCCGAAATGGCAACAGGCCAATAAAATGAGCAATGCAAGTTGTCGTGTTATCGTCTTCATTTGGAATTAGGATTAGGGTGTTTTGGTTGTTTTTAAAACAGTACTGTGGTTAATTCAAGACAAGCGCTGAAGCAACCCGCAATTGGAGAGACAGCTCTTTCTTTCTCGAAAAAACACTTGATTTTGGGCCTGCTACAAAGGTCTTTGAAGTCCCTGTTAGCCCGGGAGAAGCATGTTAGTTTGCTGGTGCAACATGTAAGTTTCAGGGAGCAACATGTTAGCACTTGGAGCAACATGTTTCGTTTGCTTTTGCTTTGTGGCGGAAATGCGCGACATTGTACATCCTGCCCATTCACCCACTAACCCACTCTCCCATGCTCAAAATCAACCGGCTTGCCTCCCTCTTCAAAACAGTTTTTGTGGTGCTTCTCCTTATGGTCCTCTGCCTGCACACCTCCGCATTGGGATTCGAATCACCACAAACAACTGCTCTCAAAACCCAATTGGCCAAAGCAGATGACGCAGCCAAAACACCCCTACTGCTGGCCTTGTCTAAAGCCTATGGATTGGATTTTCCCCAAACGGCCTACACCTACGCAGCGCGCGCCCAACTAGCTGCCCAACAGCAAGGGCAAGATCAGCTGCAAGTAGAAGCTCTGCTGCTTTGTGGCCGGTTTCTTCGGTACCTTCCCAATGAATCGGAGCGTGCTCATAATACGATGGATGAAGCACTTGCGATGGCGCAACAGCAGCAATTCAAAGCGTTGGAATGCGCCATCTTATTGGAGAAAGCCTCCCTCGCCTGGTGGGATTTTAATTCGACCCAATACGACTCTATTGTGCGCCAGGCTAACGATTTGGCCCATAGGCTTGGCTCACCCAAGTATTTAGGAATGGTGGCCCGGCGGGCGGGCATGGCGGCTTACCAACGCTACCATACAGATTCTGCTTTCCAACTCTACCAGGAAGCCCTGGCACAATCAGAACTGGCCAAGGACGAGTTGGAAGTCATGAAAGTAAAAATGGATTTGGCGATGGTGCATTTGCGAAAGCGCGAAGGTGCATTGGCACAACAACTGATCGACGAGGCCCGTGAAACCGCAAAAGAACGCCAATCTACCTATTGGCAGGTGATGACGCTGATCAACACCAACATTGTGTACATCAGTCGCCGGGATTCCCTTAGCCGGGCGTTGCTGGAACCCAACACCCAACAACTGATTGCCATAGCTTCCAGGTGTGAAAATGCCTATGCCCAAGTCAAGTTCACGTATTACATGACCCGGATGCTCCGCCAAAAGGGGAATGGTGATGAAGCCATTACCTACGGAGAGCAGTATCTGGAATTGGCTTCGCGTCTCAACATTCCCACTCATTTCGTGCAAGCCAGTTACCATTTGGCCAAAGAATACCTACGAAAAGGCAAATTGGACCAATCGCTGGAATTAACATTGAACGCTAAAGACATCGCCTTAGCAATCGATTTTAAGGTGACTCAATTATATGACCTGATCTCTCGCCTCTATCGGACCTCGGACAACCTGCCCAAGGCACTGGAATACATCGACAAGCAAATGGCCTATGAGCGGGAGCGTGGATTTCGTGTCGGGTACTACTTTCTATACGAATGTTATTTTAGCTACGCCTCCATTTATCGGGACCTCGATAGCTTTGACCTTGCCTACCCGTATTTGGATTCTGCCTTAGCGATCGCCATTGAAAATGAGGATCTCAACAAACAGTTGGATGCCTATGTAGCCATCAGTTCCGTGAGCTATGAGTCTGGCGACTATCCGCGCGCTAAAAAAGAGTTCATCACAGCTAAAGAGGCACTAAACAAAGCCGGCGTCAACCTCAATAACAATCGAAACAGCCACTTCTACACCATCGGATCGGTCATTTTTTTCAAAACAGGAGACTACAAAGAAGCGATAGCTTATGGCGAACAAGCACTTGCCTGCAATCGCGGGCTCAATTGGAGCTCGGCCATGGCAGACAATCATAATTTGCTCCGAAAAGCCTATGAAGCAAACGGCAATTACCCCAAGGCCCTGTATCACCTAAAGCAGCACAAATCCATCAACGACAGCCTCTTTAATGTGGAGACCAGCGAAAAACTACTTGCCTTGCAAGAGCAATTTGAAGCTGGGGAAAAACAACACCAAATTGAACTGCTGGAATCGGAAAAAGCATTGGCAGAAACCACGGCACAAAACCAGCAAGAAGCGGCTAGCCGCAGCAAGCTGATGCTCCTGTTGGTCATTGTCTGCGCCATTGTATTACTCATCGCCGGGCTTCTCTTTTTCAACCGCTACAAACTCGCCAAACAGGCCACCGAGCTCAAGCTCGAAAACGAACGGCTACTCTTGGAAGAGCAAAACCAACAAGTGGCGCAAGAGTTGGAAATGATGGAAATGCGCTCCGCTTTTTTCACCAATGTATCGCACGAAATCCGCACTCCACTTACCTTAATCAAAGGTCCGCTGGAAATGCTGCGGCAAAACCCCAATTTGCTAAGTTCGGAGTGGATTTCGAGCATGGAGCGCAATACTGACCGCTTGATCAAATTGGTGGATCAGGCCTTGCGTTTGGGGAAGGACAAAGATTGGTCCGCTCCTTTTGTACCCGAAACGGTAGAATTTGCCCCCTTCGTAGAAGCCTTGACCCAAAGCTTTGGGCCACTTGCCCTCCAAAAAGAAATTGACCTTTCGGTGGAAAATCGGGTGGGGCGCTTGCGGGGCGCTATCGATCAGGAGCTTTTGGAAACCGCCCTCATCAACTTGCTGGGCAATGCTTTTCGCTATACTCCGGCGGGAGGGCAAATCACAATCGTTTTGGCCGAGGAGGAAGAAAACTTGTGCATTTCGGTGCAGGACACTGGTGAAGGTATTGCGGAAGAACACCTCCCGCACTTATTTGAACGCTACTACCGGGCCAAGGAGCAAAGCAGCACCGGTTTTGGCTTGGGCTTAAGCTTGGTTCGGGAAGCCATGGCAGCCCACCAAGGCAGCATCTCCGTAACCAGCAAACCTGGGGTGGGTACTACCTTTCACCTTCAACTCCCTTTAGTTGCCGCCGAGCCCTCCCCTACCGAGGCGCTAAGCAGCGCTATTGCTCCTGCCCACTTTCCGGAAATACCACCCACCCACGGGGTAGAGCTACACAAAAAAGCCACTTTGCTGGTGGTAGAAGACCATGCCGAAATCCGTCAGTTTTTGGTCGATCTGTTGCGGCAGGAATATTTCGTGATCGCAGCCGTCAACGGGCACGATGGGGAAGAGCAGGCGCGCCAAGCCATGCCCGACCTCATTATTAGCGATGTGATGATGCCCGAACGGGACGGTTATGAATTAGTACAGCACCTCAAAAATGAGGTGCACACCAGCCACATCCCTATCCTTTTGCTCACCGCAAAAGCCACGCATGAAGCCAAAGTAGCAGGCCTCAAGGTAGGTGCCGACGATTACCTGTACAAACCGGTGAGCCCCGAAGAGCTCCTACTCCGGGTGGCCAATTTGCTCAAACAGCGGGATCGGTTGCAACAATGGTATGCTACACAAACAGGGCAACACCATCCCAAAGCAGCGGAGGCCAATCCGCCGGCCCTCAATGTGGTGGATACTGATTTCATAGAACGGGCGCATAAAATAATCGAAGAACACTTGCTGGACGAGCAGTTTACGATCGTTCAATTTTGCGAAGAAGTAGCGCTCAACCGCACCAGCGTTCACCACAAGTTGAAGACCATTACCGGGCTCAATACTACCGGTTTCATCAAATCCGTGCGCATCCGCAAAGCCAAAGAACTCATCAACGGGGGCAATCACAACTTAATGGAGGTAGCCACTTTAACCGGCTTCACCAACCGGCATACCTTCAACCGGGCTTTCAAAGAACATACCGGCAAAACACCATCGGCGTACCGCAATGAGGTATTGAATTTGGTGTTGTAGGATTGGCATTACTATTTGGGGGATTGGTGGGTTTTCCCATCACTCGAACCACATCCACCCAAAAAAAGCTAACTTCCGCCGAGCTAAAAAGCAGCTGTAACCCAACCAAAAGCAACTTTTGAAATCTTGAGCTATCGAAAACAATTTGGCGGGAAAGTCACCAAAGCATTGGCCGAACGGTACAGTCAATCGAAAAACTGGCGCAACGGGTCGTTTCAAAACCTGGAACCGACTACCGTGGGAGGCACTTTGATCGACATTCCCCGAATGATCTACAAACAGCTTTCTCAAAGAGAGGGACGCATCCCCAAACGGCCATTGCCCATCATGCCTTTTGATGCGCAAACGTTTTTGGCGCCTTCGGAAGCAGCCAAGTGCATTTGGTATGGCCATTCGGCCTTGCTGCTGCGCATCGCTGGCAAAACCATCCTAATTGATCCGATGCTCGGGCCCAACACGAGTCCCATTGCTCCGGTGGCCACCAAACGGTTTTCTGAAAATACCCTGGATTTGATTGATGCCTTTCCAGAGATTGACCTGCTCTTGATGACCCATGATCATTACGACCATTTGGATTTGGCCAGCATGGAAAAGTTGCGGCACAAAACCAAGGAGTATTACGTTGCGCTGGGTGTAAAACGCCACTTAGAGGCTTGGGGCATAGCTGATGAAAAAGTAACCGAGTTTGATTGGTGGGATGCACACCCCTTTGAAGGCATCCACATCACCTTTACGCCTACCCGTCACTTTTCGGGCCGTGGACTTTCCGATCGCCTAAAAACCCTGTGGGGCGGTTGGGTAATTCAATCGAACAACGAAAACATTTGGTTCAGCGGTGACGGTGGCTATGGCCATCATTTCAAAGAAGTGGGCCAACGGTTGGGTCCGTTTGATTTTGCCTTTATGGAATGCGGCCAATACAATGTGGATTGGCCTTTGATCCACTTGTTTCCGGCCGAAGCGGTTCAAGCGGCAGTGGATGCTTCCGCTAAAAAAGCCATGCCGGTGCATTGGGGCGGATTTCCACTTTCCTATCAACATACCTGGCAAGAACCCGCCGACGATTTTGTGACCTACGCCACCCAACAACAGCTCCCCTATTGCCTGCCCAAGCTGGGGGAATGTTTCACCTTCAACGATCAACTCACTGATACGTGGTGGACGGATTATAAGTAGGCCAACAGGGCTTCGCTTATGGGCATGGCGCCAGGTTGGCTACACCAACCTCTTACCCTTCACTCTTTCAAACC
>CALCCE010000165.1 GCA_937899835.1 uncultured Flavobacteriales bacterium
GACACGGTAACCTACCTGCAAAATGTGGTCACCTTTGATGGCGACACCATGGATTATGAGGTGACGGTATATCAAGGTCCCTACGACACCAGCCAGATCAAACGCCCGGCTTTTATCTTCGTTCATGGAGGTGGTTTCCTTGCAGGTTCGAGAAACAAGCAAGAGGTAGTAGACCTTTGTAAATACATGGCTCAACGGGGTTATGTGGTTTTTGCACCCGACTACCGATTGGGGTATGCCTCAGGTTGTGGGGGGACCACCAAAGCCGATGTTTGCTGCGAAGAAGCGGACCAGACTTCTTTGGCCAAGGCCTCCTACCGTGCAGTGCAAGATATTCGTGCGCTGGTTCGTTCCATTCGTGGCGTGGCCGATTCGTTGCACGTGAACAAGAACTGGATTATTGTGGGAGGCCACAGTGCTGGTGCAGTTACGGCATTGAACCTCGCGTTTTTACGCCCTTCCGAAGTACCTACTGTTTTTGTCACCGAAATGGGCGGTTTGGATGCCGTTGGTGCCTACCCCAATAACAACGCATTGCCCAACGGGATATACCCTGCAAGTGGAGCCATCAACAAGCTGGCGGTCATTGATACCAATGAAGGGCTTCCCATTTTAATCGATCACGGCAGTTGCGATGACATTGTTCCCATTGGACACACCTTTGCTTACCAATGCGACCGGCAAGATGCGTCATTGAAGGTGCATGGGCCGGCGAGTTTCACCAATCGATTGGAGAGCCTGGGGATCGGTTTTTGGTTTAGAAGATTTGAGCATGGACGCCATGGAGGGTATGAAACCCAAGCGAATAGAGCGGCCAGTGTTTCGCAATTCTTTCACCGGTATTTGCTGTGTACCAACAACAATCCGCTTGGATTTGTGCGGGATACCGTAGCTACACCTTTTCCACCATGTGATGCTATTGACTCTTTGAGAACTCCCATTCCTTGTACAATTCAAGATACTTGCGCCACAGATACGATCACCATTTGCAAAAACTGTAGAATGGTAAAAGCGGAAAAAATTGACTCGAACTGCACAGAATTTCAATCAAAATTTCTTTTTTGCCCCTACGAGGCTCAGGGCTGTGACACCTTCTACTCTTCGCTCCAGGATTCCACCTATGTGTGTGATTCTTTGTATGCAAATTCCGTCATCGCAGCTATTTTGCAAAGCCAAAACAAATGGAACCCGGTTGCCGCCTTGCCTGAAGCGGATGCTCGGATAGTGGAAGGCGTCCTATTGGTTTATCCCAATCCTTCCAATGGTCGTTTTGCCATTCGATTCACTGCAATAGATGAGGACTTGGAGTCCATTCAAATCCTATCCATTGACGGCAAAATCCACCATGAATCAACGGTGAGGACGCAAAAGGGATTGAATGAAGTAACGCCCGCTTTGTCAACACAACTTTCTCCAGGAATTTATATCGTAAAAGTGGGCACTAAAGCAAGTAAAGTTGTAATCCAATAGCTGCCCGCAGCAGGGCTTTATTGGTCCTATTAAGATTTAGTTGGAAAAGACCGGACAACTCAAATTTACACGGTCTTTTCCTGTTAAGGGTACGCCGGTTCTTTTGGTATACGTTCAATACATTGTAGTCAAATCCAAACTAAACGAGCCCGAAGCAACGGTCCCGTTGGCATAGTTGATGTCAAAACTTCCTTCTAAGGTGTTATCAGGAATGTAGTTGGTTACCGTAACCGAGCTGTTACCTGCGGCAAGGGACACATCATCGTCTTCATTGATGTAGCTGGAGGAAGCCCCTGCGGGGAACAAGCTCAAATCTACCGGATAGGTTTTGGTTTCGCCAATACCTTGATCCAACTGGTTGATGATGATCGCAATGCGTTGCTCGTAAGCATAGGCACAGGTGGCTTCATCGGCAAGCTTTACCCGGGTAAACATCAGGTTTACTTGTTTTGCCCCAAGGTTGTTGGTGAAGCTGTATATCCGCGCAATTTGGGGAATTGCAAAGCCCGGGTCTTCGTTCGCGTATGCGGCTGAGCTTAGGTTTTGAATGTAGTCCACCCCATCAATCGTAAATTGAACCGCTGCAAGATCTGGGTAGAGTGTTTCCATGCCACAGTCGTTACCGGAATCGTCTTCTTCTTTTTCGCAAGCGGTGAAGGTTATCAATAAAAGTGCAGCGATTATAAAAGTGAAATTTCTCATTCTTATCAATTTTTATACTTCACGATTTCCATGCCTCCAAACTGCTCAGCCGCTTTGTACTTCGGGCTTCTCCAGTTTTTTAGCGCCACGAACAGGTTGATTCCGTCAGACGCAAATTGCGGCTGATTGCCTCGAAAAATCACGGTGGCGGCCGAGCCCGGACTCAGGTCCTCTCCTTCTGCCAGTGAATTTCGGGTGCCGTTGCCCGTTATTTCAATCACCCGTATCTCTTCATTGCTTTCTTCTGTGCCCACAATTAAATTTCCATTCAAATGGCTGTATGCGCCAACGGGCACCGTTCCTAAATCGGTGACGGTTCCTGCAGAAGAAATTTTCACGGCCTTGTTTCCACTGGACGTGCCTGTTTCTGCATACACCAGGAAAAATTCATTTTTACCTTTTACGATTGATCTGTAATTATAATTGGGCAGGCTGGTCAACAGCGAAAAACCATCGGTGAAATTCCCGCTATACACCTCTACCTCGTCATCAGTTCTGTTGAAATAGAGGCCGAAGATTTTGTTGTCGTCAAAGGCAACTACTTCGTAGGAAGGATATTGATCCGCATCCAATTTAGTAGAAACGGGCATTACCGACACCGCATCCAATTCAAGTTTAGGAGATTGTAAATCTTTCCTACAAATCACTCCCCGCCTCATCCCATTGCTGGTAAATTCCGCCATGAAATAGGCCCTTTGAGTGCTTCCGTTTTGCGTTAAATCTACATAGCCAATGTTGCCCACATACACTTCATAAGGCGTGCCGATTTGATTTACAAAACCACTCGGAAAATCATCGCTCCACACGTAATTTCGCCAGCCAAAGGCTTCGTTTGCATTTTTCAACACCAAGGCTCGGTTGGTCGCAATCGAATTGCTGTTGAGCAAAATATTCCCCTGCACCCACATCTGCCCATTGTTTCTAAACCTACGGTGCCCCAATTTGGTCACCATCGGCTGCCCAATGGAATTGTTTCCAAAAAAGTCTAAGATATGCTGAGGAATGGTGCTTCTGGAAACGTTGAACAAGAGAATCGGAATGTTGTAGTGGATGATTTCACTCCCACTGGTTACGTGCATGTTCAAGGTAGGCCCTTCCGACAAGCCGCTTCTTTCATAATAGTGGTTCCCTAAAAAGGTGGGAATGCCATTTTCCACCGCTCCAAGCTCATATTTGATGTTGGATTCAAAGGAATACCCTCTTCGACCCGAAATCAAAAATTCAGAAGTTGCTACACTTTCCCACTTGGTGGTATTGCCCACTACCGATAGGTGTTCGGTTTCTGTCGGGTCCATTTCTTCGTTCGCTTCCTTTTCGCAACCCATCAGGAAAAGTACTCCGATCAATAAGGTACCTACTACTTTTTTCATCACTTTAGAATTATAAAATTCAGTTGGTGACAAATGTAGGTGATGCCCTAAGCAAAATGACATCGAAGCCATAAAATACCGGCTTTCACGTACGTGTAAACCCTGATATACTCTCTAAGAAATCTCTTTGTATGATTTAAAAACACCACCCGGCTTCAGGAATGAGTGGTGATAAAATGAGGACTAAAAGGAGATTTCATTTTCGGTTTAGGTCGTTGGATATTAATCAGGAAAAAAAGGATTTTAATTGGCTTGGCTGAAAATTGATTTTAATGAGGATTAAGGACATTAAATATCTTTGAAATCAGCTTTAATGATGGTCGATGTTTCAGTTCCTTGAACTATAACTAAAAAGAGACAAACCATAGACCTCAAAAGCCAATAAGGTTATTTATAAGCCCGCTTATTAAAAGTTGTTGCTCCCGTATGTATACTGACAGTAGCGCGGCACTTAACGATAACAAGGCATCTCCTTACGGTATTAGGTGTTTTCTTTGAGGATGGGCTTCCTCGGGCTGGACCTAAAAGAATATTAGGCAAAACCACTTTTTTGAAGCACCAAATAAGAGGAGCAGGTATTACAACCCATAAAAAGGAGCATCTCCATCCGATTTATACCGACCCTGGTGCTTGCCCGGTCAGGCCCCACATTTCTTAAGAAATGATAATGCAATGGTGACAAGAATCTTCAACATTTGTTGGGTGCGATGTCGCTTGCCATGGTTGCGTTAAGACGTGCTTAAAGGCGATGAAAGCACTCTGAACCAGAACTACAGTAACCAAACCAATCACCTAACACAATTACCATGAAAGCAGCTTCATTCCTTCTGGCACTCCTGCTTTTTGCTGCCACGCTCAGCATGGCGCAAACCCAGGCACTCAACAACGACCAACAACTATCGAATGTGACGGTCATGGCCTTTGGTCCCGACAATGTTTTGTTCATTGGCAACAGCAAAGCCGCCAAAATTCATGCGGTAAAAACGGAGGCTACTCCGTTGGCCAATCCTGTGCCTTATAACCTGGAGGGATTTGACAAGCTGGTGGCCCCAAAGCTGGGCATTGCTCCCAGAGAAGTCATCGTGACCGACATGAAAATCCATCCGGTTAGTCAAGAAGCCTATATCGCGATCCGCATGGGCTACCAACCAGCGGCAAAATCGGTGATCGCTATGGTGCATCCCGCCACCCAGGATATTCGCTTTTTGGAAATCAATTCGGCCAACAGCACCAGCATTACGCTCAACAATCCCGCGGCTGACGACCTGCTGTTTTGGAAAGAAACGCCTGCCAGTGCACTGACCATTACTGACATCGACTACTACGACGGGCACGTGTACGTAGCCGGACTCACCAACAGCGACTTTGCTTCTAACCTCCGAAAAATCGCTTACCCTTTTACCGATCAGCAAGAGGCGGTGAAGAGCATTGAGATTTACCATGCGGTGCACACCCAAAATGAAACGCGGGCGCCTATTCGTACCATGCTGTTTGAAGAATTGAACGGCACCCCTACTTTACTGGCCAGCTACACCTGCACCCCGCTGGTGACCATCCCGGCAACGGACATCCAATCTGGGGCTTCCATTACCGGAAAAACCATTGCCGAACTGGGCTATGGCAACACCCCAATCGACATGCTGGTGGTGACCACGCAGGGCTTTGATGGCACGATGAGCAAAAGCCTGGTGGTGACCCACAAAAACCGCGGTGGTTCTATGATTCCCCTTGCTTCGGTAGCGAATGGTGCTCAGGGCAATGGCATGGCCGGTCAGCGGGCCATGTTTGCTTCTGGTCTGGAGGGCATCCAGGAAATTCCTACCGCCAATGTGATGCAGATCGACATTCAAAACCCGCAAATGCTTACCATTTTGCGAAGGAACATCGAAACGGGCGACATTGATTTAGTATCTGCCCTCACAGGGACATTTTTGCGACTCAGCGATTTCATTTCGGAGTACGACTTCCCAGATTACCGCTACCCCGAAGCACAAGCACCTACCAAGCAATACCATGACATGGTGAAGCAAATGGAAGGTTATCCTGACCTCACCTCAGAGCAAATGGAAAGGTAGTCTGTGAAAACTCTCCTCCTGTTTTTGGGGCTGCTACTTTGCGCTGTCGCGACTGCTTTTTCGCAAGCATCAGGATTGAACCAACGGGAAGCACGGCCACAAGTTGTGGCGGTGTTTCCCAGTGCCGACACCTTGCCGGCCAACCTGCTCCGGATGTACGTTCACTTCTCCACCCCTATGAAACCCTTGGGCAACTTGGAAAACATCCAGGTGGTAGATGCGGCAGGAAATGTAGTGGCCGGAGCGCTGTTCAACAATGCCTACGAATTGTGGAACCACGAACAAACCCAACTGACCTTGCTGCTGGACCCTTCACGGGTGAAAACCGGACTTCAAGCGAACGAAGCAAGAGGCAGGGCGCTAGTGATGGGAAGCTGCTACCGCCTACAGGTGGGAGAATTGGAAGATGCACAGGGCCGCACTACTGCTGCCTTTTCCAAGTCTTTTTTTGTAGGGCCTGAAGACCGGCAAGCGCCCAACACCGATTTGTGGGTGTTCAATGCTCCCAAAGCGGGCAGTCGCGACTCGTTGATCGTTCGTTTTCCTGAAATGCTCGACCGGCTGTCGATGGTGCAACGCCTTCAATTGGCCAATGAAAACAAACAAGCAATACCTGGCCGGGTGGTAATAACTGAAAATGAAACCACTTGGTGCTTCATCCCCAACCAAGATTGGGTTCCGGGCGATTACACCTTGTACGTGCATGGTCGTTTGGAGGACCCCGCGGGCAACAACCTGGACGGGCTGTTCGACCACCCGCCCGGCACGCTTAAAAACAAAGTGGAAGGAACGATTACCACCATCCCGATAACCATCATTCCGTGAAAATGGGGTTAAACAAACCCAAGGATTGCCTTCCTACTTTTTAATGAATTGATCCATTAACCTAAACGTGAGAAAGATGATAAGAATCCTCCTGCTATTTGGGATGGCCTGTTTCCTATTGCCTGGTACCAAGGGCTTTGGTCAGTCAGAGCCTCCTGCCAAGTTAGAAGCTCCTCGTATCCTCACCACCAGAGCTGAGGAAGATTACTCCGGGTTGCGCAACAACGATAGCCTCCACTTTTTTTTGAAAGACCTCAAATACATTTCTCTAAGTGGAGAAGGCACTTCCTACCTCACCCTGGGTGGCGAATACCGGGCCCGGATGGACCGCACCGAAAATGCCGGTTTCGGCACCGAAGATGAAACCTCCTACCTCCAGCGGATCAACTTTCATGCAGCCCTGAATTTTGGGCAGCGCGTCAAAGTGTTTGCCGAATTCTACCACGGATATTCCTCTGCAGGAGAGGTGGTGTTGCAATCTGACGACCTTGACTTTCATCAGGCATTTATCGATTGGAAATTGATGAATCAAGATGGGAAACGGCTCAGTCTGCGGTTGGGCCGCCAGGAACTCGGCTATGGTTCTTCGCGGTTGGTGGGCATTAGAAATGGGCCCAACATGCGCAGGGCCTTCGACATGGCCAAAGTAAGCCTTCAGTTAAAAAAGGCTAAAATGGACGCCTTTTACGGCAGTGAAGTATTGGTATCTCCCGATGCTTTTGACAACAATTCCGTGCTCATTGATCCAGATGTAGCCAATCCTACGCTGTGGGGAGTGTACATCAACCGGTCGATAAGTCAGAACATTAGGTTTTTAGAGTTCTACTACCTGGGCTTTGCCTCCGATTTTTCGGTCTACAACGATGTAGCTGGTGCGGAAACCAGGCATGCTTTCGGGCTTCGGTCTTATGGTGCGTTCGGACGCTTCACCTACAATACAGAATTGATTGGTCAGGTGGGTGAGGTGGGAAACAGCGATGTGCTGGCCTACAACTTCGAAACCGATTGGAAATACACCCTCAGCAAAGAAGGCTGGAAACCCCAGGTGGGCCTCAAGCTCGATTGGTCCAGTGGCGACCAGGAAGCGGGCGACAATGAGGTGGGCACCTTCAACCCCTATTTTGTCAATCCGGGCATTTA
>CALCCE010000166.1 GCA_937899835.1 uncultured Flavobacteriales bacterium
AGCTGTATTCCAAAGAATTTTACCAGATGGCTTACCGCCATTTGCGGCCCAACGGTCACCTCATTACTCAAGCCGGAAGCCCTTACTACGCTACAAAAGCTTTTGCCTGTATTGAAAACAGCGTAGGCGCGGCTGGCTTTCACACCTTGGCACTACACAATCAAGTGATGTCGATGGGGGAGTGGGGATGGGTCATTGGATCTCGCCGGTGGACGAGCGAACAAATGAAAGCACAGTTGGCCCAGCCAGATTGGGAACCTGTGGAAACCCAATGGTTTACACCCCAAGTACTGCCTTTGCTCACCACCTTTGGCAAACCTCTAGCCGATACGGCTGGCGTGGGCATCAACACCATCAACGATCCGGTGTTGTACCGTTATCAGCTCAACGGTACCTGGAAAAATTATTGAATGCGCTTAGCTGCCTGAATGCCCGAATCGAGGCAATCGAACATCAAGGGCAAGCGGCCGGAATCCGATCCGGCAAAGGCCAAGCCATTCATTTCAAGGGGCCTTTTTTTGCTGAGGTAACCGGGGGCAGGTATGGGCATGGCGTGGCCCATTACTTTTACCACCGCTTGTTGGACGTAAGGCCTCAGGTCCTGCTGGAAGTATTGTTTCAAAAACTCAAGGGTTTGGTCAACCACCGCATCGGGTTCATTTTCTGCTTCTTGCAACAAGTGTGGGTACACATACGGGTAGCAATAGTAGGCGGTCAATACCTGTTTTTCAGAACCTTGTTGCGCTCCGGAATTCACAAAGCCTAAAAACTGCCCGTTTTCGGAAAGGAAGTCGTTTTGCCAAATGGCTGGCCCTTCAAGTGGCCGGTTCAGTTCCAGGTTGATCACCATCCAAGGAGAATGCAGAATGTCTTCAAAAGCAGGATAAGCGTCTGAATAAATGTATTTGAGCAAGTGTTTTTGACCGGTATAAATCACCTTGCTACAGCGGTAGCGAATGCGTTCTTCGGTTGCGTTGTTCCAAACGTCAACCGTCCAACCTTTGCCTTCAGGCGCCATGCTGGTGACCAGGTGTTGGGTGCGCAATTGATCGGCAGGTAAACCGTTCGCCAATTTTTGAATAAAGTAATAATTGCCCTCCGTAGGCGAAAAAAGCTCCGGTGCCGGTGTTTCAAAATAGGGCCGGCAGCGGTAGTAATGCA
>CALCCE010000167.1 GCA_937899835.1 uncultured Flavobacteriales bacterium
GAGGGCAGCCCGGTGTCCAGCGGCAAGCTGCTTTGGCGGCCTACCCATGTGATGCCGGCAGAGCTGCCCGACCCTTCGTCGAACTGGGCCTGGGGTTGGGCTACTGCGCCCTACCTGCAATTCAGCTCGGCCTCCCTGGTATCGGGTGGCAACTCGGTAGGCTACGATCAGGTAACCGTATTGCACGGCGAAAATGGCGAGAACGGCAAAGAAGTGTACCAATACATCAACGACGAGCAGGTGGAGCATTACCTTTCTACCGGTTACTCTCACAACGGCTCGCCCACCTACATGACCGGGGTGCCCGGGCAGGGTTTCGACTACCGCAACGGGAGCTTGCTGAAACGCACGGTATACGCCACCAACAGTGGGCAATACACCGCCAAATCGGAACAAGTGAATACCTATGCTGAAGGCAATTACTCGGGCGGAAGCACCCACGTGGCCTATGCGCACGGTTTGAAACTCACTTGCCCCATGGTGGCCACCATGGGCATTGCCGACAGCAAAACCATGCTGAGCACCGGCCCGCCCACGCAAAATCCTTGCAATTTGTTGAAGTTTAACTACTACGGCATTGCAGTGCGCTGGCCCCGGCTCATCGAAGCCCGGGAGCGCGCCTGGGGCGATGACGGCAGCTTACTGGAAACCAAAACCCAGTTTCGCTACAACAACCCGGCCCACGAGCAAATGTCGGAGTCCATCACCACCAACAGCAATGGCGAAGTGGTGAAGAAAACGGTGACCTATCCCCACGATCACAGTGGCCTTTACTACGGCACCGACATGGCGGCCCTGCAAACCGGCAACTTTCGCTATTTGCCCATCAGCGAGAAATACGAGGTGGATGGTCAAACGGTGTACAGCCGCATTTTTGCTTACGACAACCTGGGCCACCGCACGGCGGTGTACGATTGGAACCGCAACACCTATGCCTACGACCTGCTGGCCGATTTTAGCTACGATATCCACGGCCGCATGACGGGTTACCAGCCCGACAGGGGTACGGCTACGGCCTACCGCTGGCACCATGCCCACCACCAGCCGGTGGCGGAAGTGGGCAACGCTACTCTTGGCGAAACGGCCTATTCCAGCTTTGAAGCTCCCGGTGGGGGCGGCTGGGCCTACCCCGAGGCGCACACCGAAGCAGTGTATGGCAGCCCCAGCGGAAGCCGCGCCTTTCGGGCCGATCAGGGCGCTGTTACCCTCACTGGCCTCGATGCCAGCCAACGCTATTCGATTGCCTTTTTTGCCCGTGGCGGAGGCAACGAAGTGTGGGTGGATTATCAACCGGGCTCCGGCGGACCGTACGAACACCAATTGCCGCTCACGAGCGATTGGAAGTTTTACCGCATCACCATTACAGGCACCACAGAAGTGGAACTGCACGCTACGGCAGGGAATGTAGTGCACCTCGACGAGCTGCGCATGGCACCGGAAGAAGCCTTGTTTACCACTTACGTGTACAACGAGCAGCAGCAGCTGGTGGCCATTCTGGACGAAAACGGCCAGCACCTGGCGTTTGAATACGACGACCTGGGCCGCTTGCGCCTGAAACGCGATGCCGAAGGCAACATCCTCGAACGCAACACTTACCATTACCGCAACAATTGATCGCACCCGATCAACGCAATACGAACCGATTAATCGAAATTCGAATGAACGCTTTGAAAACACTTTTGCTCACGGGTGCCTTGCTTTGCGGCACCTTTCTGGCCCTGCAGGCCCAAACCTCCAACCAAAACTACGTTAGCACCGAACGGGCCCGCCAGGCAGAACAACTGGAAAGTAACTTTGGCGCTTTGCCCGTACAAGGCCGCACCGCAGCCCTGCAGTACTTCGATGGCCTGGGCCGTCCGGTACAAAGCCAGGCCATTGGCCAGTCGCCCACGCAGCGAGATGTGGTACAATTTCACCAATACGATGCCTTTGGCCGCGAAACCCGCAGCTACCTGCCCTTTACCAAGGCCAACAACGGGGGCAATTTCATTAGCAACCCCACTACCGACCAGGGCAATTTCTACCAGCAAACCGCCCGGGTGGCGCACAGTGCCTACCCCTACGCAGAGCGCGTGCACGAAAACTCGCCCATGAACCGGGTGTTGGAATCGGGCGCGCCTGGGCAAAACTGGCAGCCAGGCAACGGCCATACCATTCAAAATGGCTTTCGGGCCAACAACAGCAACGATGCGGTGTGGCGTTGGGAATGGAACGAAACCAGCGGCCAGCCTGAGCTGGATTTGGGCTACGACCCCACCAACATTAGCCAAGTAGCCTACACCGGCCTGGAAGGTAACGACCATGGCAACGTGAGCTACGATCCCACCTTCGTGGTAACGGGCAGCGCCCACCAGGGCAGCGGGCATTTTTACCCCAACGGAGCCGGCAATCCCAACATTACCTTTTCGGGACTGGATGCGCAACGCAAGTATTTGTTGCGGTTTTATGTGAAGAAAAGCGGGGGCGACATCGGCGTCAACGGTGTGAACTATCCAGCGGAAGGGGACGGCGACTGGGCCCTGATGGAAGTACTGATCGAGAGCAGTACCCAGGCAGTGCTTACTTCAGCTTCGGGTGTAACAGCCCGTTTTGATGAGGTAAGCTTGTTTCAAGTGAACCGCAACCTGTGGAACATCAACTGTGCCGGCTTTGAGAGCAATGCTCCGGTGTCTCCCTTACTGGGCCAATGGACCTACGCCAACACGGGCCGCCAAACCAGCTACCAAGGGGTGGTGCCGCACACCGGTAGCCATTTCTACCTGTTTTGGGCGGGCGGTAGCGGCACGCAAGCCCTGGCAAATGGACTCGACCCTGCCAAAGAATACATTGTGTCGTTTTGGGCGCAAGGGGCTACCTCGCTCGATGTTGCCGGGCATACGGTAAACCTTACTGGCTCATGGACCTACTACGAAGTGGTGGTGACTGGCCAAAGCGCTATTGCCGTGCAAAGCAACGGCGGCACCGGCTACAATGCCATTGACGAGCTGTGCCTTGGAGTAGAACAAAAGATCATGCTCACCTATCCTGATCAGAGCCTTTCGGTGCAAACCACGGTAGACGAACACGGCAACCAACTGCGCCAGTTTAGCGACAAGCTGGGCCGTATTGTGCGCAAGGTGCGCATCGGCAACGGTGGAGAAATGCTCATCACCGATTTTGTGTACGATGCCAACAGCATGCTGCGGGCGGTGTTGCCGCCCCAAGCCATCCGCGAGCTGGTGGAGGCCAACAGCAACGACCTCGCCGATTTGAGTGGCGATTTGCTCTACACGTACCACTACGACCACCGCTTTCGCCTGATTGAAAAGCAGGTGCCGGGCGCAGGTACTACTTATTTGGTATACGATGCCCTCGACCGCCCGATCCTGAGCCAATCGGAGAACCTACGCGGCACCGGCGAATGGCTTTTTACCAAGTACGATGCCTTTAACCGGCCGGTGCTTACGGGTATTTTTGATGCTTCGGCGGCCTATCCGTTTTGGATAACCGGCGGACCGCAACCCGCTCTTAGCCGCGAAGTGGTGCAGCAATGGGCCGACGAAAACAGCTACACGGGCACGGCCAACAGCGATCCGCTTTGGGAGAAAGCTTCGAACCTGCAAACCGCCACGTGGCACGGCTACAGCCACCGGGTGTTTCCGCAAAACTTTTGCACGGTGCACACGGTGAGCTACTACGACCACTACGATTTCGACCGCGATGGCAGCCCCGACTACACCTATTTTGTTGACCTTGGTTCGGCCTTGTATGCGCAAGAAGCCGCCGAGTTCAACCGGGCACGCCTCACTGGTAGCAAAGTGCTGGTGCTCGACGGATCGGGTACTTTTCTCACAACTGCTACCTTTTACGACGACAAGGGGCGGGCCATTCAGCACCAGAGCAACAACCTGTTGGGCGGCAACGACCGTGAGGAGCTACGCCTCGATTTTCTGGGGCAGGTGACCCACCGCCGGCTCACGCACGACGATGGCCAGGGCAACCTGATTACGGTAAACAACCGCTACACACTCGACCATGCCGGACGGCTCACCACCATTACCCAACGCATCAATTCCGATCCGGAGATTACCCTGGCTCACTACGTGTACAACGAGCTGGGGCAGCTGGTGGAGAAAAACCTGCACTACGACCAAAGCCCCAACGGCGAATACCTGCAAAGCATCGACCTGGGCTACAACATTCGGGGCTGGCTCACCAACATGAATTCCGACGAACTGGTGAACGATGCCTTCACCAACGGTTTTCTGGACCAAAACGGCAACGGGGGCTACCCCAACGAGTTGATTCAGGAAATGACCCTGCGCGCGGTGGAAGTAATGGACGAAGGGGGCAACGAGCGCATTGAGCTACTGCTGGAAGATAAAAAACTGCACCTGCCGGCAGGAATGCCCTACGAGCCCGGCGGAGAAAGCGAACAACTGTTTACCACTACGGTGAACCTGGTGTTGGCCGAGCGCACCGAAACCGACCCCGAAGCGTATGAGCAATTGCTTTGGCTGCAGGATCCAATGCCTTTGGCCTTTAGCAACCAAGACCTGACTTCGAGTATGTCGCACACGAGCATCCTCACCGAAGTGGGCAATGCCGTAACGAATGCCCTTACCGAGCGGGGCATTGAAAATGCTTCTTCACAAACCCTGGTCGCCGGTGTGGTGGACGACTACGTGGGCAGCAAGCTCACTTCTTCGTGGCGCAACAACGACAACAACGATGTGTTTGGCATCCAGTTTACCTACGATCAACCCTTGAATGGTTTGACAGCCGCGGCACAACACAACGGCAACATTGCCACTGCTACCTGGAAATCGGCCAGCGATGGCCAACGCAAGGGCTATGGCTACAATTACGACGATTTCAACCGCCTCACCGGGGCGCACTATGCGGAGCACACTACCCAGGGCTGGAACTACCACATCAACCGCTATTCGGTGTCGAACCTGAGCTACGATGCCAACGGCAACATCCTGAGCCTGAAACGCGAAGGCTACCTGCAAAGCGGCAACTACGGCACCATGGACGACCTGCAATACAGCTACGCGGGCAACCAACTGCAAGCCGTGAACGACCTGGCTCCCAACGTGGGCGACAACGACTTTAAAGACAACGGTTCGCAGGCTTTGGTGGAATACCTCTACGATGCCAGCGGCAACATGATCGAAGATCAAAACAAGGGCATCACGGTGGACTACAACCACCTGAACCTGCCTACCAAGGTAGACTTTGGGGGCGGCAAGGAGCTGCTCACTACCTACGATGCGGCCGGCACCAAGGTGCGCAGCACCGTGAAATCGCCGGGCAACCCCGATGTGGTGAAAACCTATACCAATGGCTTTGTGTACCAAGGCAACAGCCTGGAGTTTTTCGCCACCGACGAAGGCCGGGTAACGCCCCTTTCTTCGGGCAGCCAGCAGTTTCAATACGAATACCATTTCAAAGACCATCTGGGCAACCTGCGCCTGGCCTTCGCCGACCTGGACGGCAACGGCTCCTTGGATGCCACTTCAGAGATTTTGCAGGAAGGGCACTACTACCCCTTCGGCCTCGAAATGCGCTACGATGCTCCCCCACCCGCCCTGGGCGTGCAACACGCCTTCACCTACAACGGCAAAGAGTTGAATGAAAGCTTTTCGCTAAATTGGTACGACTACGGAGCAAGGAATTATGATCCGCAGTTGGGAAGGTGGCATGCGGTGGATCCGAAGGCTTTGGATTTTACCGAATATTCCCCTTATAACTACGTATTAAATAGCCCTTTAAAATTCATTGATCCTGACGGAGAAAGCCCATATTTGGTGGGAACTGCAAATGACATAACAACTTATGTTGCATTGGTAAATAGAGGTTTATCTAACTTTCAAGTGAGGTCGAAAAGAAACGGCAAATTGGTTATTCGGGGATATAAGAAAAGTCAGTGGGGCAACCTGTCCAATTATGAAAAGTCGATTGTAAGAGCAGTTCGATCAAAGCATAATTTTAATGTTAACCTTCTCCAAGGCCCAAGTTCCAACGTACTTTTTACAAGACCTACTGGAAGATCTGAAGGGCGAAGTGATGTAACCGTTGATCTTGACGATTTTAGCAATTTAGGTGCGGGAGAGCAGGGGTTTGCTTCCGCACAAATTGGAGCGAGTTTAACTTATGGTGCTACTAGAGGCAGTCAAGAAGCTTCAAAAGAAATTGAAGCACTTATAATTCAGGAAAAATATTCTACTGTTAATGCAACAAGAGGAGGAGAAGCTGGAACCGATTTAGGTAGTCGAACTAATTTACACGTAGAAGAGAAGAAAAAAGGAGGTTATGAAGATTTTTCCATAACCTCAGCCGGGCCAAGATATGACTATAGAGGAATTTGGGTTGATATATCAACTTCCTCAAATGGTGTAGTTAATGGATCTTCAGCAACGCAGGTAGCTAAAGTTGAAACTCAATATGGTCCCAGGCCTGCTACAACTCCTATTACTTCTAACCCTTAATTGCTGAAGTATTGAAACCGTGGGTCATTCTAATTAGTATGGTGCTTCTCATATTGGCAAACGCCAAAGCAAACCATCTACCTTGGTTAGATAAGTCATTTAGTTACCTACCAGAGTTAACAAAATCTTACTTGCACGTAGATACGACCAGTTTAAACCAGTACTCAATTACTTTGAAAAGCGACTCTGGATTGTTCGGTCCACAACTATTTTTTGGAAACAAAAATCGCCTTGATAGTATGGTGATATTTTGGCCCCATGGGAGCAAGCAGTTCACATTTTCTGCGGTAGATGAAAGTAGCTGGCAGGTTGTTAAACATTACAAAGACACTTTAAATGATACACTTTGGGTTAGCCCAGAGGCAACCTCATGGACATCTCACCGCTCTGATGAAACTCAGTTTGTGTTTCAAGTTGAAGGCTTACCTCAGGGAATTGATTTGTTGGTAGGCCTGGGTGACTTACAAATAAAATGGACAAATGCAAAAGGTCAAGGTGTTCACTGGGACTTCTACAGAGGGCAGTTAACAGCAGTCTATGAGTTTAACTTTGATAAAATTAATGGAACCTGCTGGGTTTTTTCTCCTGAAGGTCATTTAGCACGAGAATCCAACTACAAGAATGGATGGCTACATGGAACTGCCAAAATATATCAAGATAAAACAGGGATGCTCATTGCCAAAAACAGCTACAAGATGGGAGAGTTAGAAAGCCCTTGGAGTACTAAAGTCGAGAGTCTTATTTATGTAAAAATTGATTATGTCAACAATAAGTTTTTTTTCGTTCCTCATGCAATAGCAGAAACAAAGGAAAATTTTAGTGTCCCAATCAATAAAAAGCTCTTCAATGGCGCCCTTGGTCTAATTACTACCAAGAAGACCATGAAGCAGATATACTTCAATACATACAATCCATCGGAACATCTTCATAAGCCAGAAAACAAAAGATAAAAGTGTGACGCACTGGCAACTTAAATAAAGATGAAAAAATAAAGTACCGGCCGGTAATGATAGAATATTGGTGCTTGTAAACAATGAAGACGGGTAGCTTCAAGATTTCATTTCGCTTAAAAGTGAATCGGATTTCTACATCTACTCCAACACTTGCCTTGGTGGTGCTCCTTCTTTACCCCCTGTTGGGCAAAACCCAAATTCAAAAAAGCTGGGTCAATCAAACACTGGACAAACTTCCAAGTTATGAGCAAAGCATTGCCCATTTTAGCATTAACGAGGCTAAAAATCAATTGGAAATTGAGTTCAAAAGTCCTCAAGGAAGAATAGGGCCCTACCTTCGGTGGGACGCAGAAAAAGGCCACTTGGAGTTCGAAAACTTTGTTGAACCAACTATACGGTCTGTCGCTTATTCTGCCCTACAGGATACTGGTAAAGAGGTATTGTTTCAATACGACAACACAAAATCGGATACTTCTATTTCCATAGGGACAGTGAACTATCAAACAACGAATCACTTTTTTGAACCACAAGCATTCAGAAGCAACGGTGGGTTCCCGTTGAATTCATTTACGTATTCCGTACACGGCAATGAGCTAGACTTAAAGTGGGGTACTGTCGATAGCTCTACACTTTGGACCTTTCGAAACGGCCGTCTCAAAACGATTTTACAGTTCAGAAACGAGAAACTTCATGGAAGAAGCTGGGTTTTCGATCAAAAGGGCAAATTGATTGCGGCATGCAACTATAACAACGGATGGTTGAACGGTCCGGCATTTATCTACCAAGCTTCCCAACCCGGCCAGCCCTGTACATTAAACTATGCAATGGGGGTAATTAGTCCTAAAGATCGCAAAGCCTGTTCAAAAGCCGTTTGTATAAAGGTTGTTCCATTTTCTTCAAAAGAGTACCTCATCCCTCATGCTACATCTGAAACCATAGCCAGCTCTAGCACACCTATTCCATTACGATTTTTTAATGGTGTTTATGGGCTTCGGTCTTCCAAAGGGCAAGTCAAGAAATTGAATTGGCCATTTTATGACGCTAAGATGCATTGGCATAAGCCGCAAAGCCCGTAGACTCCACTATGGAAACAGGGAGCTTCATCGGTGGAAAAAGTTGTATTGCCTAAATTTAAAGGTGGTCCGACTATCCTTTCTTGTGCTACTGAGCCTATGTTTTTTTGGAAAAGGAAGTTTCTCTCAAAATATAGACTCCGTTTCTCCATTCGCATTTCATGTGTATCTAGAAAGTTGCCAGTGCGGGGTAGTGGCACACAATGGGCATTTTAAGGCTACCGATACGGTAGCCTTAGTGTTATTCCTGGGAACAAATGCTCCTTACGATACTTTTAATGTTCAACCCAATGTGGATTGGAGAGCACTTTCAAATTTGTCTGAGTTTCTGCAAGCTCGGCAAGGGAAACTGTTTCCGGGCAATGGCCACTTAGATGCCTTCAAGTGGTTGGTGAATGATCCACTTTTAAAAGAAGACTTCTATCTGCTTTTAATCAATGCTCGAGAAGGCAAAAGAATACGAACCCAGCATTTTCATAACTATGCTCCCAAAAGGAATCGGTTTTGGTTTAGGCGCAACTGGTGGTTCCACTTTCGATTGCATCGCAAACTTAGAAAGGCGAAAGAGGAAGTTAAGACTTGGCTTACTCAACAATTGGCGGTGCATGGGTACATTTGATGCAAGGCCTTTTACATATCCGTATTTTCACTTTAGAAACGCAGCATTATGCTAAGCAAATTTTTCGTGCTTGGTTGCATCTTTGAACCATGCTAACAATTCTGAAAAACGGATGGCAATTTTATATCTAAAAGATTGAAACGCTTCCTGCTCGCCATACTGTTCCTTGTACTTCCGTTCGTGGTTTGCGCGACCAAGGACACCCTTCGCTTGTCAGTAGGTAGCGATTCAATGAGCTTTTATACAGAACAGCAGAAGACAACGGTTTTGCTTTTCCAAAAGAGGGTAACTGTTGGGCATTCAGCCGATAGCTCACACACAATTAAGGTTCGCCAGATTAGGTTCAAATTTCTATCTCCCTACATCACTAAATCTACTGTTCAGTCCAAAGACGGGAACTTTAATAGAAAAGAAGTTTTCCGAGCCCATCGAGGTCGTTCGAAACAAGTGAACAAAAAATCGCAAGAGGTTATTAAAGAGTTTAGCAGAGAAACAGGGAAGAAAGAAGGAGCATACTGGATTCGCATAGAACGACTAAAGCACAAAAAAGCAGGGGTGTTATTGGATAAAAAACGTCATAAGTACCGGGTTCGACTTATTATTCCTGAGAATCAAGAAGCAAACTAGTGTGTCAAAGGCTTTTAAAAAGCTTTTCCTTGCATGACCAAGAAACGCCTTAGTACCCTTCTTTTTCTTGCATTGAACCTCTCTCTTTTTGGCCAAAAGACTGAAAGTTTATTCTTCTTCTCCTACAGCTTATTCCTGGAAAACTGCCAATGCGGAACTACTCTTGATAGTTATGATTACTCAGACAGTTTAGTGAGTTTGCACATTCATTTCGCTGGAGGGAATCAAAACGCTGATTCGTTTTATGTCAACCCGAATGAGGCATTTCCTGAACTAATCCGCATCAGTAAATTTTTGGAACGCAATCAGAATAAACTTTATCCAGGTGATGGTAAGTTAAACCTTTATCAATGGCTTTCTAGCAGCCCTTCGATCACCAAAGATTTTTATTTGATTCAATGCTCATCCAAGTTGGAGAAGACACGCGGTCGTTACTACTACCACAACTATTCCAACAAACCTTCGGTAAAATGGTGGAGAAAAAACTGGTTATTCCGCTATCGTTTGCACCACAAATGCTTGAGGGTGCAAAAAGAAATGACGGTTTGGTTTCGGCAACAGTTAGCAGTGCATGGGTACATTTAACGGTTTAAGATTTAGCCAACCGTATAACTACTCCAAAAAGTAGCATTGGTAACAAGTATTCGTTTTGCACAAAGTCCGAAATTCGAGTTGCAGCATGCAAGGCTCATTACTTACCTCCTTATCAAGGTCTAATTACCATGCAGCTATATAAACGTATAATTGGGTTGGTCCTGCTATGCACAATGGCTTACAAAACCAAAAGCCAAACCCTGCCAGATACTTCTCACATCGCCATTGAAGGTAAAATCCATGTTTTCAACTACGAGCTCACTTCGCTCTCGTTTCCCAAGATTCGGCAATACAGTGGAGAAACAGCAAATGGTGAATTGTCTTACATTAGAATTCGGCAGGTTTCTTTTTTTCGACTTCGGCCATTATTAGTGACCAGAGTATACACAAAAGATGGGAACTTGAAAGCGTATATTAAAAGGCGAAGGCGCTCAGAAAAAAAAACTGTATACAATACAAAGGAGAATACGGTAACCGTTTTGAAAAGAAAGTACCGAAAAGGTCGCAATCAGTTGTTCCGATTTCGAATCGAAAAGCGAAAGGTGTGGCGCAATGGAAAATTAGCTAAAGTGGAAAAGAAAAAATACCGTCCAGTGGTTATAAATAATTAACTGCTGCCATAAGTATGAAAACCGGTCACTATTTAAACTCGAATTATTCTAAGCTTCTGGTGCTGGTTGGTGCTGTTTCCATCTTTGTTAGTCTGGCTACAGGCCAAGCCAAAACTTCCCACAAAACCGTCCACTTGAAGTCATGCTGTGGAGCCAACGTAGTCGCACTACAACTCAAAACTGTGCAGGTGTTCCTCGACCAGAAGTCGGTAATCAGGGAAGCCAGGCGCGCTTCGAAAAAAGACCCTACTGCTTCAAAGGCCTTGCTTGAAAAGTTGCAGTCGAACTCCTCGGATACCCTTTGGCTTTCCGACCAAGGGGAGAAAGGGCTACTGGAGCGCTTGTTCGTGGTGGAAGAGGTGGCCCCAAAGATGCTTAGTCGTGGTAAAGCTTCAATCTTCCACAACCAGCAAAAGAAATTTCTGGATGTTGTT
Source organism: uncultured Flavobacteriales bacterium (assembly GCA_937899835.1). Taxonomy (GTDB): domain Bacteria; phylum Bacteroidota; class Bacteroidia; order Flavobacteriales_G; family Salibacteraceae; genus CALCCE01. The sequence goes on from CALCCE010000167.1 coordinate 11,385, forward strand.
GAATTGCGTACCACGAAAGGTCCTGCAGGAGGCCTGAGAAAGTCCTTTTATTTGGAAGACGGCACAGAGTTTTTGCTTTTTCGGGTGGTGTTTGGAGAGTGATGGAATGACTTGCACTGAAAAGTGATGAGAAAGTGGATGATAACAAGTTTGCTCTGTTTGAGTTTTTATGGGCTTGCGTGGTGCCAGCAGGATACCATAACAGCAGAAGTTCAGGGAGATTCCGTCCAATTTTTGACCCAGCGGATCCAATCCAATTTCCTGCTCCTCATAATATGGAAAACCACTGGCCATTCTATAGATAGCAACTATGTCTACAAGTGGAAATACAAGAGGATCAAATACACAAATCTTAGCGTCAAAAGGTCCCGCACCTATTCTGTAGATCGAAATTTTTCAAGCAAATTTCGAAGCACTAACCGCAAATTTAAATGGGTCGACCGCAATAGAACCACCAAAGAGATTATAAAATCGGTGAGTATTAAATCAGGAAATAAAAACGGTTTCTACTGGTACCGCATCGAGCGATTAAGACACAAAAAAGCCGGTGTTTGGATAGAAAAGAAGCGGCACAAATACCGAATAAGAATTGCCTGGCCTGAATCTTAGTCGTGGAAACCAGGAGATCAACTCTTCTTTGGCACAGCCACCTTACCCCCATGTCCCTTCTTCCCGCGAAACAAATCGTATTTCTGAAAGCGGCATTCGAGCGGACCGTTGAAAAGCACTTTTTTGGCGGAGGGGCGCAGCCCTACCCGCTTGAGGGCATCGCGGTTGGAGCTTAGGATCCAGGCTTCGAAGCCGGCGTATTGTTGCTTCAACTGATCGCCGATGCCTTGGTAAAGGTTTTCTACATCAACCCGATCCAGGCGTTCGCCATAGGGTGGATTCATCACAATGAGGCCAGGATCGGTTTGAGGCGGGTGCTGGTTGAATTGCCGGTTCATCCAAGTGAAGTTGACGGGCAGCTTGGCGCGGTGGGC
>CALCCE010000168.1 GCA_937899835.1 uncultured Flavobacteriales bacterium
GTCGACAACTTATATTTAATCTCTTTCTTTACACGACGATCTTCCGATCTTTCGAGCGGTTATGCCTATAGGAATCCGCTTGAACAATATGCTACCCCGAACAAGAATCAGAATAGTGTCCTTCTTAACAATTTTTGCACCTGATTTTACAGCCTTTTCGGTAATTCTTAATTCTGAATCATTGAGTAGCTTCTCATGCATAGATGATGCACTAATCCAAGGAATGTTACCATTCCAATACTCAGGAATATTTTTGGAAGGAGTACCTCCTGATTTGAAGGTTGCTATTGCACCTAAATATTGTTCCTCCCACTCCCCATCTTCCTCAAACTCAGGGAAGCGCAATTCCGGCACCAATGTTTGTTCCTCACTCATAGGCTTCTAATCCAGCAATCTCGCGTTCTCCAGCCAGTTTTTTCAGTTGCGGCACCAGGTCTTCCATCAAGCTCATTTCCCGGGCCCGGCGTTCTTTCCAACCCAACTCCAAGGGGGCCAAAAGCTCGGTGAGCTGCTCCCCGTCAAAAATCAGGCGGCCCATCACCTGGTCTACAAAGGCTTTCAGGTCGGCCACCGGCAGTTGGCTGCGCTGCGCAATGGCGGCCAGCGCGCGGTCGTATTTCGCTATTTTAAAGTTGGCGTAGTCTTCACGCAAGGCATCCGCATCGTAGCCAATGTTCCAATCCAACGTATCTACAAACTCGGAGAGGTCTTCTTCCTCGTCCATCAGGTTCGAGTTGCTTTTCAGCAATCGCTTCACCTGGTCTTTAGTCATTTTCCGTTTGGTCGGTGCTGGCCCGGTGCTCTCCGCAATCAGGTCCATAATGTAGTCGTAGTCGATCACCGCAGAGGCAAAAAGCACCAATTCAAAATCCAGTTCCTGAATGTCTTCCGGGGCCGCCTCGCCTTGTTTTTGCTGCACTCCCCGCAGTTCCCGAGCCGTTTCCAAATACGAACTTTTAAACTCCGCCAGTGTGGCCTGAGGCAAAATGCGCTCAATCTTGCTGCGTTGCCTTTGGTCCAGGTCGGTATATTGGTCCAACTGTGTTCGGAGCCGTTGTACCTCCTTAAAATTTTTGATAAAAGCAACCTTGGCCCGGTTGCCCCGCAAATTGTACACTTCCTGCGGCTCGTTCACCACGTTGTGATCTTCCATAAAAATGCCCATGGCCTCCACCGCTTTTTGGTATTCCGCGATCACCACCGGAGCCGGATCTACCATCCATATCTGGGTAGCCCTTTCGCGATCTTCACCCGAAAATAGGGTAATAGCATCTTTCACAGCATCTTCCTGCAAACGCAAATCCAGGATGTTTCCAGCTGGTTTAGAATTGTTCAACACCCGGTTGGTACGGGAAAAAGCCTGAATCAAACCGTGGTGTTTCAGGTTTTTGTCTACATACAAGGTATTGAGGTATTTAGAATCAAACCCCGTCAGCAGCATATCTACCACAATGGCAATGTCAATCTTGTTGTGGTGAGGGAAATCGCGGTTAGAGAATTTTTGGAATTTGATGCGGTTTTGTACGTCCTGGTAATAGAGATCAAACTCGGTGATGCTGTGACTGGTACCAAATTGTTGGTTGTAATCGGCAATAATTTCCTCCAAAGCCTTTTTCTTGGCTGCCGGCTCTTCTTGGTTGTCTTTCTTTTCCTGGTCCAGGTCTTCCTGCATTTGCGCAATGTCGGCTGCATTTTTATGGCCTTGTTGGCCTCCGTTTTTCTTCATCAGTTGGGCCGGTGGCGAAAATACACAAGCAATGTTCAACGGCCGAAAGTCAGGGTTTTGCGCCCCTTCTTGTTGCTGAATGGATTGAAACAGGCGGTAATAGTCGATGGCTTCATTGATGGATGCCGTTGCCAAAAGAGCGTTGAACTTGCGCTGGTTCGTGACCGCATCATGTTCTTCTAACATCTTTTTCACCGCTGCCCGCTGCCTTACCGCCCCTTTGCCATGTGACGTGCCTTGCTCTCCCTGGCCACCGAAGTAGTCGATTTTAAACTTCAACACATTTCCATCACTAATGGCATTGGTAATGGTATAAGCGTGCAATTGCTTTTCAAAAATATCTTCGGTGGTTTGAAGCGTTTTTTCCTGCCCGTCGATTTGCTTGTAGGTGGCGTTTTGCTCAAAAATGGGCGTACCAGTAAAACCAAACAACTGCGCTTGGGGAAAAAAGCTTTTGATGGCTTTGTGATTGTCTCCAAACTGAGAGCGGTGGCACTCATCAAAAATAAACACCATGCGTTGATCTTTCAAGTCTTCCAGGCGCTCTTTAAAAGTAGCTACGCCCCGCTTGGCCTTCTGCCGGTTTCGTTTGCTGTTTTGATCAAGGGCCAGGCCAAGTTTTTGAATGGTCGTTACGATTACCTTGTCGGCATAGTCGGTAGACAACAAGCGCCTCACCAAGGTTTCGGTGTTGGTGTTTTCTTCCACACTGCCTTCCTGAAACTTGTTGAACTCCTCACGGGTTTGCCGATCGAGGTCCTTACGGTCTACTACAAACAGGCATTTATCTACCTCAGGGTTGTGTTTGAGCAAGGTAGAAGCCTTGAACGAGGTGAGGGTTTTGCCACTGCCGGTGGTGTGCCAAATGTAGCCGTTGCCCCGGTTTTGACGGATACAATCTACAATAGCCTTCACCGCGTATATTTGGTAGGGCCGCATCACCAACAGCTTTTGCTCACTCTCTACCAGCACCATGTATTTGCTCACCATTTCTCCCAATGTACACTTGGTCAAAAAGCTCTCAGCAAACTTATGAAGGTCGTTTATTTTCGAATTCTCCCGATCGGCCAGCGTATAGACGGGCAAAAACTGTTCGTCGGCATCGAAAGCAAAGTGTTCATTTTTGTTGTTGGCAAAATAAAGGGTCCGTGACCCGTTGCTCACGATAAATAGCTGCATGAAACACAAAAGCGAATTGCCGTAGCCATTGCCCGGCTCGTTTTTGTAGTCCACAATTTGCTGCACTGCTTTACGGGGCGAATTGCTGATGCGCTTCAATTCAATTTGCACAATGGGCAAACCGTTGATCAGCAGCACAATGTCGTAGCGCTGGTGACTGTTTTCGGTGTTGATGCGCAACTGGCTCACCACCTCAAAATCGTTTTTGCACCATTCTTTGATATTGACCAAGGTATAGTGCAGCGGTGTGCCATCTTCCCGCTCGAAAAGTTGGCGCTCGCGTAGTCGCTTCGAAGCCACAAAAACATCCGGAGCAATGACCGATTCGCGCAAGCGCAAAAACTCACTTTCCGATAAGCGCACCCGGTTCAGGGCTTCAAATTTCGCTTTGAAGTTTTGTTCCAGCGTTTGCCGGTCTACAATATCGGGCCGATGGGTATATTTCAACTCAACGAGCTGCTCAATGAGTCGGGCCTCAATTTGATGTTCTTTGATCATTTCCCCCTCCTTTTACAAAGCTTTTAAATTTATTTGAACCGACGTGCCCTTCATTTGTGGTGGCAAATGTGTGGGCTTAAGGAAGTAAAATTGGATGGGATGGAAGGGTTCGAACGTATTGAAACTATTCGAAGAGGGCTTTTCCCAATTAGACCCAAAAGTACTTTCCAAAATTTCGGTTAACTCGAAGATAATAACACCTCATCGGTATAGAAAGTTAAATTTGAAATTAAATGTACATTCTTTCAACAAAGCAAATACCCCACAACCCAGCAAGGTATAGCAGCGCCATAGAATGCCTTGAAAACTGCCGCCGATGGCAATTGCAAGGTAGTTGTAATTGCACCACTGGATACCGATTTTTTTCAATCCATTGCCATAAAAAAGAGGCTGCCCCAATCTGGAACAGCCTCTCCATTTGCTGTGCGCAAAGCGTCTTCTACTGCCGCTTCACCAATTTGATTACTTCCGTTCGATCGTTTCCTACTACATGGAGCAAGTAGATGCCGTCAGGGTGAGCCGTAAGGTTCACTTGAACGGTGTTGGTGTTTTCTACCCGTTGATTCACCACTACCTGACCGTTGAGGTTGGTCACCTGATACGTAACGCTTTCGGCATTCGGTATTTCTACTGTGAAAGCGCCAGGTCCAGGATTGGGGAAGGTTTTCACTTCCGGCAATTCCTCCGCTTGCTCTTCTGCCTTTTCACGGAAAGAAATGACCAATCCGTCGGAGCTGCTGCACTCGTAAGCACTCCAAGGACCATAAGACCCGTCGGGACATTGAGCACGCACCCGGTAAGAGAAGCAATCTTCGCCGGTGGTAAAAGTTACCGATGGTGTGGTGGAGGTAAATGAACTCGCATACTGGCCACCGGTATAACCTGGGCAGCAAGTAAGATCGCCAAAAATCACCTCTACTTGATATTGAATCGCCGTAGGAACAGGATCCCATGAAACCGTATAATCATTCAAGGTAGGAATCCATGGGAAAGGATTGAAAACCGAATTGTTGAATGCGTTCAGGTTTTCAGGCACCGCAGTGGTACAGCATTCTTTGGTGACGATCAAATTACCACATACCGCCAGGGCGGTTGGCGAAGGAGCTACCAGATTTCTTACCACCAGAGAAATCGTATTGGTACCGTCCACCACCAGGTGGGTCACATTCCGGTTGATGCTTCCGCCCGGATTGAAGCTAATGGTGGTACCATTACCAAAAGGCAACCAGGTACCGTTGAAATAAAGGTCCATCAACTGATCATCCGCACCAACAAAATCAAGCACAATGTTGGCGATGGTAGCGTTACAATTTTCGAGGTCTACCTCGATTTCACGTTTATAGGTCCAATTGGCAATTGGGAAACCTCCTGGTTGTTGGGTAGTTGGGTCCAAGCCGGGAGCGATCCATTGAGCACAGCCCGGATTGGCATAATTGGGCATCGGAGCAGCCACCCAAGCTGGTTGAAATATGCTCCCAGAAGAATACATCCAATTGGGGTCCTGAGTACCAATAGGACTGGTTCCGGTACTAATATCAATCGTTTGGGTTTGGGTCTGCGCCTGAATAGAAGCAATGGCTCCAAGGAACAGCAACAGTAAAAGTTTTGCTTTTTTCATAAATAATGTGTGAAGGTTAATCTACGCCTACTCTATTGATGCTTTTCGGCAACCGCAT
>CALCCE010000169.1 GCA_937899835.1 uncultured Flavobacteriales bacterium
TGATGCGCATCTTCACCTAAACAAACCCTATGTGAAATGAAACAGATCATCACCCTTTGTTGCTCCACCTTGTTCGCTCTCACCTGCTGGGCACAAGCAGGTACCATTAAAGGGCACATTCATGATCGGCTGGAACAAGAAGGATTCTATGGTGTCAATGTCACGCTTATAGGCCAGAATAAAACTGTATTGACTGATTTTAATGGCGATTTCATTTTGGAGGACATTCCGGCCGGAAGCTATGATCTACAATTTTCATTCCTTGGATTTCCTGATACCACCCTCAAAGCAATCCAAGTGGCACCCGATACAGTAATTGATTTGCAAATCGATTACCCCCCTCCCTGTCGGTATGACTCTAATGGTTCGACTTGTCCGGTGTGCCAAAAAAGCGATCAGGTTATTCCTATTGTATTTGGTTACCCTGGTAAAAAGCTGATGAAATACGCTAACAAAGGCAAAGTAATGCTTGGCGGTTGTATGGTATCCTACTGTGACCCTAATTGGTATTGCAAACGCGACCAAACCCGATTCTAAGCTTTTTCTTTCTCTCATTCTTCACCAGATAGGCTTATTTTAGAGCTTATGAAGGAAACTACCCATTCGTCGGACCGGAGATAATTTATTCGAAACGCTGCACTATTAACTGCCGGAGCCGTTGCCGCACCGCTCATTGGACTGCCGCAGGTGTCCGAAAAAATGCCGTCGGACAACCTCTACCTTATCGGGCCACGAGAAGGTTATTCGCCTCAAATCGGCACCCTGCTGTCTACCATGAACATGATGCGGGCGTGGGTGCTGCGCACAGTAGAAGGCCTGAGCGTAGAACAATTGGATTTTCAGTTGGACGACCAATCCAACTCCATTGGTGCCATGTTGCTGCATTTGGCTGCCACCGAAAGGTTTTACCAACTCAACACGTTTGACGAATTGGAATGGGGCACCTGGAGCAAAGAAATCCAAAAAGAATGGGGCGTGGCCAGTGGGCTGGGAAAAGATGCGCGCAAAAAGATCAAGGGCCATCCGATTGAGTATTACTTATCGAAACTGGAAGTAGTGAGGGCCGTGACCAAAACCGAATTTGCCAAACGAGATGATACCTGGTTGATGAAACAAGGGCTGTTTTTTGGCGACCGCCCCACCAACAATTATTGCAAGTGGTTTCATGTGTGTGAACACGAATCCAACCACAACGGACAAATGAAGCTGATTTTGAAACGGATTCCAGCATAATTTCCCGCTTTTCCATTCTTCCAACGAGCAACCTATCTTCGCCCCTTGAAAAACCGCTACGATGGATGTCATTCTGGAATACATTGGCCTGTTAGGGTCATTTGCCCTGGCGATCTCTGGCTCGCTGAATGCCATGGACAAAAAGTTTGACCCTTTTGGGGTATTTATCATTGCTTTTGTCACCGCGGTAGGCGGTGGTACTTTGCGTGATGTTCTGATCGAAGGCCGCGAAGTGTTCTGGTTTTCCAATCCGGCGTACTTGTATTATACCTTAGCAGGCACCATTCTCGCCATCATTTTCCGCAAACAAGCCAACAAGGCGAAAAAGACCCTCATGGTATTTGATACCCTCGGTCTGGGACTTTTCACCGTAACCGGCGTACAAATCGGTTTGTCTTTCGAGTTGGGCATTGTCAATTGCCTGATTTTGGGCACCATCACCGGGGCTTTTGGTGGAGTGATTCGCGACATTTTGGTGAATGAAGTGCCCGTGATCTTTCACAAAGAGGTGTATGCCACGGTGAGCATCGCCGGGGGCGCATTGTATATCCTACTTTTTAAATTGGGGGTGGACAATTTGTATTTGCAAATCCTTCCGATCCTCTTCATTGTAGCCGCCCGTTTTGTGATCGTTTATTTTAAAATTTCCTTGCCTACGATTTATCGGAAAGAAGGAGGGAGCTAGCCCCTTCATTTACAGCGCTTAAAAGCTGCCATAAAACTGCCCGAAGTATTAAAAACAAAAAGCATCCCAGAAACTAAGTCCCAGAATGCTTGTCAAGTTGGATTGGATTAGGCGGTGAGCTTCTAAAATTAGAGCCAGCCCATGTGACCCAACACGTCGGTCAAGGCATAGTTCTCCGCTGGAGGCTCTGAGCTACAGCAAAAGCACCAGTTGCCAGAGCCACCCCACATACCATTACCTGGGGTAGTTTGACCGGCACCTCCATTATTTACTGGACACAATGCAAGGCACTCTCCACAGGAAGTCACGGTATTGTTCGTGGCACGCGCCTGCCCCACATGGTCAATGCCCGTCACTTCGAGGTAAATCGAACTTCCGGTGTACATCAGCGTCACGGTGCTCACGGTTTCAAAATCTTCGAAGAGGTAGGTATACTCGGCAAACTCAGCAGGGCTGTATTCGCGAATCACCGACACTTCCTCGGCGGGGTTGGCCTGTACGGCGGTAGCTACCATCAAAAACAAAGCAGCAAAAACAAACATTAACTTTTTCATAGGGTAATTATTTAAAATTAGTTTCCCCAAAGCACGCGCTTTCACCTGCCCTTGCCAATAGCCAACTGATGGATGCTCCACTTGAGTTTGTGGATGGCCACTTTTTACGAGTGGATCTTGAGATGACTATAAAAAAGGCCCATGCGATCGCTATAAAGCGATTATTTTCTTAAACCACAAGGTCACATCATTGGATCACCTCTGTTCTTTTCCCTTATATTCGCTACTCTAAGATGCATGCATAGGCCAAAGCGTAACGCGGCCAACCACGAGTAAAAACGCCCCAATACTTATGTGCCCCAATACTTATGTGCCCCAATAGCTCCAAAGGCCCCAAAAGGTCTGTTGCCTACTCCTCTATTTTTTCTTTCAAAGCAATTGCAGTTGCATGCCTACTCTTATGGCTGTTAGGTCTTTCTAAAGTCCTGCACGCGCAGTCCCCGGAACCTTATGTGCTTTATGCTGAGGATTTTTTCAAGCAAGACAAGTTGATGGCTTATGATATAGAGCTGGATACCAATGGGCGCATCTACCTTGTCTCCAGTTCGGGCCTCTTTGAGTTTAATGGCAAGCGGATGCTTCCGATACCCATGGAGAAAGGCTACAAACTGGAAGTTTGGGAGGCCCTTTTTAAAGACAGTAAAAATCAACTGTGGACGAAAAGTTTAAAAGGTGCCCTCGTTCAGATCAAGGAAGGGAAAGGGGTGCCCTATGCCTATAATGAAGCAGTGAAGCACCTCACCAATAAGCGGATTGAAGACTTGTATTACGACAACGAAGGTCGGCTGCACCTCGCCCCTCGTGGAAAAGGATACTTCATAGTTCACCCCGATGGAAGGATTGAAACAGTTATGGATAAATCATCCGGCATTAACGGTTTTGTAGTTACCCACCTGCCTGATGGTACCCCCTTTCACTTTTCGGTGAGTCAATTGAACAATTCGCAACATTCCCTCCATTTCTTCTCCCCCCAAAAAGAACTTCAACTGATTCAGGATAGTGTTTTTTCTACTCCAGCACATGAATCCACCTTGTTGCAACACGACGATGGGACCTACACGCTATCGGCAGGAGAAAAACACGTTGTTCGATTCTCCAAAGACCAGCTTATAGAGGTTTACGAAATGCCTCACCCTACACTCAAGCTATTTCAGGATGCACATGCTACCCTATGGATTGGTACATTGAACGGCATTTATAAAGCTCCGGATCAAAATTTTGAACAAATGGTTCATTTTGCGGAGGGTGGCCCGGGCGCTATAGTGGCAGAAGATCGCCAGAGAGGGCTTTGGTTAAAATCCGATATTCTACTTTTTGGTTATATCCCCTATCCAAGACCCGAATTATTTACCTTTCATAAAGGGGAGGAATCTCTTGGAACACGTCATATTACCACCGATATTGAAAAGGTTTATGTGGCATTAAGCAATTCCCAAATTGCCGTTATTGATGGCGACTCGACTTATACCCTGCCCTACATCGCACCAGAAACTAAATCTTCACTTTGGTCGGAGCGCCCCATTAAGTTGCATTATGATCCCGTAAAAAAACTACTGTGGGTCTGTTTTAGGCAATACGTTGCTAAATGGGATGGCCAACAATGGTCTACCTATCACCCCAAAGATCGGAATTTGGCCAAGCGTGGGTTGATGGACATCACAACCGATAAAAACGGAAGACTCTACGGGGCTGCTGGCAATCGCTTCTTTTACCTTTCAGACGATAACCAATACATTGTATCGCCTCATTTCCGATCTTTTCAATACTCGATTAGAATTCATGTTGATGATGAGGGTACGGTATGGTTGGCGACTCGTGAAGGCTTATGGACCTACAAAGACCGGGTCTTGTCCCAGCCCCATTTCATTCCGAAAGAAATCCAAGAGAATGAAATCTTTTGCGTCACATCAGTCAATGGAACCATCTTTTTTCAAGCGCGGTATAGCGGCACTTTTGCTATTGTCAAAAACCAGTTGATTCCCGTTTTAAATAGTCAAAAGGATACTTTAAAAAATCACAACTGGAATATTGATTCCAATGGAGACTTGTGGGCCATCTCCCTGCAAACACTAGGAGCAGTTGATCACATCTTTTTCCGAGACGATCGGATTGTGGTGGAACAGAAATTCGATTTCAAGGCCATCAACCAGTTGCTTTTTAACAGAAGCACGGTAGCTGTGTTGGGGAACCAACTCTTTTTAGGAAATAAACGAGGCGTATTGCGCCAAAATTTATCCGAATTAAACGAGGCCCCTGTGCTTTCTAATCCGATTTTCTCAAGCTTTTCCGCCAACCATCTCGCTCAACCCTTAAAAAACCATTATCAACTTGGGGCCAATCAAAACACGGTGTCTTTTGGGTATGATTTGATCAGCACCAAAATGCAGCCCGTCTCTTACCACACCAGGTTGTTGGGTTTAGACACAGTATGGCGAGAGACGAAGTACGAGGATCGAATTTACACAAACCTCGCCCCTGGTGAATACGAATTTCAGTTGCGGGCCAAAAGCAAAGGAGATCGCTGGGGCAATGTGAATTCCATTTCATTTTCGGTAGCCATCCCTTATTACGCAACCTGGTGGTTTCGCACACTGGCCGTTTTAGGCCTGATTGGAATTGGAGCAGGAGCGTTTGGATTGCAATCGCGCGTAAAACGCAAGCAGGCCGACCTGGAAATTGAAAAACTAAAGGCAGAACAAACCGCCCTAAAGGCGCAAATGAATCCACACTTCATGTTCAATGCCTTGAGTTCGATTCAGGATTTGGTTTACCATCAAAATCGGAAGTCGGCCATGGTAAACATTGCTCTATTCTCGCGGCTCATGCGGCAAATTTTGGAGCAATCTTCCGAAGAGGAGATTACCCTGGAGGAGGAGATTGAAATCCTCAGCAACTACCTCAAATTGGAGGCGCTACGGTTTGAAGGAGATTTTCAATTCGACCTCAACATTTCGCCCGAAGTCCCCCCCTCCGAATGCTATATTCCTCCACTTTTCTTGCAACCTTTTGCAGAAAATGCGGTGAAACATGGGTTGCTCAAAAAAACACCTCGGGGGGGCACACTCCAGATTCAATTCGAGTTGAAAGCCGCTACACTGATCTGCACCATAGAAGACAACGGCATCGGACGAAAAGCAGCTGCGCTAAAGAAAACCATCCACCAAAGTGGCCATCAGTCTTTTGGCTCTGAAGCAGTTCACCGGAGAATAGCGGTACTCAACCAGCAAAACAAGGATAAAATCAAGATGCACATCGAAGACCTTGTAGATGAGGCGGGGCGCGCCTCAGGCACCAAGGTAATCCTGCATATCCCCCAAAACCAATTGGAATGACGCATATTGCCATCATTGACGACGAATCGAAAGTAAGGTCGCTGCTGCGGTCGCTGGTAACCGATGAACTGCCTTGGGCTTCCATTGTAGGCGAAGCCAATTCGGTGCAAACCGGCTTACAACTGATCGCTTCCCAATCCCCGGAAATTATTTTGCTGGATGTGGAAATGGGAGACGGTACCGGATTCGACCTCCTGGCGCAAATGGGCAATGACCGCCCGCAGGTGATCTTCATCACTGCTTTCAACCATTATGCAGTAAAAGCCCTCCGTGCTGGTGCCGTAGACTTCATTGAAAAACCCATTAACCCAGACGAACTTTGGACTGCCCTACACAATGCCCGGAAAAAACGACAACAGGAAGTGGAACCCACTTTTGATGCGCTATTTCAAGCCTTGCAAACCAACCTCTGCGGTACTATTGCGGTGCCTACCCGTCGAGGCTTAAAGCACTTGGACGCCAACCACATTTCGTTCATCAATGCTGAGGGTGCCTACGCTGAGATTCATTTCACCAATGGCGACAAACCTCTGATGATCTCGCGCATGCTGAAAGAAATCATGCCTCCCTTAGAACGCTTGGGGTTCACCAGGCCACACCGCTCTTATTTGGTCAACATCAAAAAAATTCAAGAGATTATCCGTACCGATGGTGGATCCCTGTTGATGGCCGGCGGAGAAATAGTTCCTTTCTCAACACAATACAAGGAAACGGCCTTAAAGAAAATTCAAGGGAATACTACTTTTTTGTAGCAACTCCACAACCCGTAAACGAGAGCCGAGAACGAGGGAAAATCACTTTGTAGCATCAATCAATCCGTAAATCACTTTAGCAGCGCAGCTCCTCGCCTCTCGTTCTCCGCACTCGCTCCCGTTTTCGCTCTCGTTCTCCGCTCTCATTTCCCACCATTTAAAGTTCTTTATCTGCCGTTTTCTCATTCTTGGTTCATTTGCAGCACCGTACGCCGTAGGTTTATTCTACACCAACTAAATATTTTGTTACCTATGAAGTAAACCAATACTTCTACTGTTTTTATACTCCCACTCGATGGCCTTTTGAAAAGTAGATTTCCCTCCTTTTTTTCAACCACCAAAACAATGCCTTATGGAAATCAATCTCACTTCCAAACTGTTTTCCGCACTTTTACTTTGCGGTTGCTTCCTGCTGATTTCTTCTTGTAAAAAAGAGGAAGAAGAACCCATCAACCTCGATCCGGTTCACCTCCAAGCCCGCCTGGATGCCGGAGAAACGCCCAAAAACCTGTATGATTCAGAAGTTCCCCTGGAATCTATCTATGGACTTACGTATAAAGACGGCTACATTTTTGACCTCGATACCAAAACCGGAGAAGGCATGGTGGCCGCCTTGGAAGATGCTTCCAGCGAATGGCTCGACTGGGGCTGTGCAGGGGAAGACTTGCCTTCGGTAGAAAACTCCGAAGCCGCCACTGGCCTGGACAATACCCTGGCGATCGTTTACGATTGTGCCAGCCTGGATACGCCGGCTCATGCCAGCCTGGTCAGTGCCTGGGTAGAAGATGCCAATTGGTTTTTGCCCAGCAAACTGGAGTTGCGCAAAATGTTTGAAAACCTGCGCATGAACAACCAAGGCAACTTTCAGGATGCGCCCTATTGGAGCTCTACCGAGATTAATGCCGATATGGTTTGGGCGCAATATTTTGGCATTGATGTAGACGGATGGACCGACGGCCTGGAGTTTGAATCGGGCAAAACCTTGATGGCCGTGCCCCGGTACATTCGCCCGGCAAGGGTATTTTAAGCGCTTCACACCACCGATACTTTTAAAAGAAAAGCGGCTGTTTCACATTTGAAACAGCCGCTTTTCTATAAGTAATAAATCAGTGAAATATTCTTCTTCTTTTTAAATTACCACCTTCCCAAATTCGGTTCGGGTGCCATCGGTAATTTCAAAAATGTAAACCCCTCTGGCCAAAGCAGGCAGGTCAACCATGACCTGGGCTTGGGTATCGGTCAGCCTTTCGGTTTGGTTGGGCCGCGATTGCAACAGCACCGTTCCACTCATGGAAATCAACTTGATTTCAACCGC
>CALCCE010000170.1 GCA_937899835.1 uncultured Flavobacteriales bacterium
GTTCAAACTCACTTGAACCCGGTCTGTCCTTCTTCTACTTTTGAAAGGTAGCTTATCAACCTCCCCACAGCTAACCCCTGGGTTGAATGCTCTAACCGTTCCTTCTTTCAAAACAAGATTTGCCTATGCCCCAAACCCCATGGTTCTTCACTTGATGCACCTCCTCCGAAATCTATTTCTATGCCCCAAAACCAAAAAAATTCATGCCTTACTTCACACGCCACTTTCAACGATTCTTTGGCCTTGCGCTACTGCTGAGCAGTGTTGGGCTTTTTCCAAACCTGCTGTTGGCCCAAGGTCCTCAGCCGCCGAGCCAAGCTGCCATTTATATTGCCTTGCCCACGCCACTGTCTATGGATACCATTAACCTGGATACGCTTCAAAACCCTTTTCATTTGATTGGTTCCACTTCGGTGGACTACGAACTCTATTTCGATTGCGTAGACACTACGGATGTGGATTCAGTGTTTGTTTCGCTTGGCACTGCTCAGGGAGACAATGACATCGGAGGTTTTCATTTTCCTTTTGATCCCGGAAGTCCGCCACCTGGCACCACCTATCAACGAATCGGTAATACCATTCAACTGAGTGTGCCGGGCCAAACCTTTTATCAACCCGTTTATTTGCAGGTTTCCCTCAAAGATTTATCTGGAAATATTTCTACCCCATCCACTACTTCTTTGCCCTAACCTAACCCCATAAATCACAACTTATGTTTCAGTCTTGCTTGTTGTCAAGACGCCTTTGGCGTGCCTTGACGGGAGGTTTCTTTGCCCTAACGGTACAGACTTCCATGGCTGTTTCCTGGTATGAAACAGGCCCAGCTCATCTCAACCCCAACCTCGCTACGGAGGATTTTGCCCCACTTCACTTAAGCCCTACTGACCTATTGCTTTCGCCATCGGGCGCGCCAGCTCCTACTGGTGGTTTGGCAGTAACGGCAACCCTGTTACACAGTACTTGCAACCCAGGAAACGATGGCTCCATTACCCTCAATGTTTCGGGCGGTTCTGGTACCTACACTTATCAATGGTCAAACGGCGGGAGTACCGCTCAGTTGACCGGACTCAATGCCGGTACCTATTCCGTTACGGTGAGCGATGGGAGTGGAACCAATGTGGTGCAAACCCACGAGTTGGGTTTTCAGGTAGGCTATTTCGAAACTTCCGGAATGACCGTTGCTGGCCAAAGCATCACCAAACAAGCCGCCGATGGTTTGGCCAATGGCCAGGCCTTGACCACCAACAACCTTGGACCCAATCAAAATGGTGCGCTCATCTACCAATACAATACTGGTAGCAGTACCCAAGTCATTGCCTTTCGCCACTCCGAAGAACGAATCGGATACAACCTCAAAAATCAGGATTACGCACTTTGGCTGGCCAACGATAATGTTTCAATATTAATTGATGGTCAATTGGTAGTGAGTGGAGCGGCTCCTCAAAATGGAGAAGTGTTTCGCTTAAGCCGTGAAGGAAATGCCATTCTTTTTTCTCGAAACGGACGCGTCTTTCATCAAACTACTACCGATGCCGCTCATTACCTCAATGGTGAAGTAAGGCTTTATAGCAATGGTGATCAACTGAATGGACTTGCCGCCAACTTTTGCTATGGTCCCCTCAGTTTAGAAGCCTCCATTTATGATGCTTCTTCCACTGAAGGTGGAAAAGTAGAATTGCTGGAACTGGGTGGCCAGCCGCCCTACACCCTTGCCTGGGATGATCAAACTGGCCTCGCATTGGACACACTCGACAGTATTTTCAGCGATACCAACCTCTTTCCACTTCCTCCTACAAACCTCGCTTTAGGGGGAAGCCTCAACCCACGCTCGCAACTTCGCACCGGAAGCTATTCCGTATCGGTACAGGATGCCAGTCAGGCCACTTTCTCAAAAACCATAGAAGTGGGTACTGAGATCATTTGGCACAATGTAATTGGCGGCCAATTTGACGGCTACCGAAGCTTTTCTAAAACGGCTTCGGACGGATGGGGCAATGCACTGTTTGCCGCAGCCAACCGTTTTGACGCCGGAGAGCAGGCCAACATGAGTTTTGAGGTTCCCTCCAACAAAGAAGTGATGGCCTTGGGCCTGCGCAATGCCACATTAGCCCAAGCGCAGGTGGTAAGTGATTTCGATTTTGCGTTTTCCATTGACCAAAGTGCCTTGCACATCCAGGAGAATGGTCAACTTTTATCTAATGTAAGCACTGTGGCCCAAGGCGATCACCTGGAACTGCGCCAGGACGGCACGGTACTCGAGTATTTGAAAAACGGCACCCCAATTCGCACCACTACCCTACCTGGCGCCACCGATTTTACATTTCAGGGTACGGTTTACAAGACCAATGGAAAGGTGAATGGATTTTCCAGTCGAAGCGACCACTGGCCAACGGTTGATGCCACCATCGTTCATGCCAATTGCATTACCAACCTTGGGTCCATTAGCGTTACACTGGATCCGGTAAGCGGAACCAGCAACTACAACTACCAGTGGTTCATGAACGGTGAATTGATTGGCAACACGCTGACTCCACCTTCGCCCTTAGGCTCGGGCACTTATGAATTGGAGATTAGTTATATAGATCCTTCCGGGAATCAACAGGTGGTCAGCAGTTTTCATTCTATTGGCTACGAAGTGGTTTGGACCGATTTGGTAAACGCTACCGCTACCACCAACACCCTCACCTCTACCAACACCCAGTTGGGGCAATTTGGAGGCGGAGCCTCCATGGCCCTTTTACCAGCCAACCTCAACGGCTGGGCCGAATATGAAGTGGGCAATTTCATTACCGATCCCAGCGGAGATCACTACCATGCCGCTTTTGGATTCTCCTACAGCAATACCGATCACACCTTTACCCACATCAACTACGTCATTGAATTGGTAAAAACTCCAACGAATTCTTTCGCCATTTTCCGTACCTCCAGCTCCCAAAACCAAGTAGCTTCTTTAGATTTTAACCCCGGAGACCGGGTACGGATTTCACGTACCGGCGGAGGGCAAATTCTGCTGCAGTTGCGTCCACTAGTAGGATCGCTGGTAGACATTGTTCCGGCTCAACCTTTTGTGTCGAACTACAATGCAGCTCTACTTGTGGATGTCTCCATTCTTGGAAACAGCTACAGCATTGAAAACACCATTACTTCTTTCGGATGCCCGACTGGCCTCACTGCGGTGGACGTTCCCTATGCCCACCTTGAAAGAAAATTAGACGGCAGCACCATCCATACCATCGGCAAGCAACTCGGATTTCGCTTTTGGGAAGAATACAGCGTTACAGAAGTCCCTCTTGAATACCGCATCATCGACCCGATTTCCAACAACGAGGTATACAACAACGCAGATGGCTCTGCTGCTCCCCAGGAGTTGGTGAGCTACGGCACGCAAAACATCACCTTCAACTTTTGTGATTTTCCCTTGCCCAGCGGCATTTACGTGTTGGAAGTAACCAATTCCAAACGCGAACGCTGGTATCTCCGATTTTACCACAACGATGGTGTGGCCTGCAACTAACCCCAGTTATTGACCCTATTCCAATTTTAGAATACTATGGATACGAACGTATTGGCGCGTTTGCGCAAAAGCCCGTTAATGAAGGGCCTTGCCATCACCGCAGCCGTTTCCTTTTTGCATCAGGCCTTGGCGCCCTCTGTAGCCTATGCCATTACCGACGGCCCTACCCAGCCTGAGGTAAGCTCCTTTGCCCAAGTGGGCAACAACAACATGGTCGACCTTTTCACGGGCGACTTCAGCTATCAAATCCCGCTACTCAATCTCCCTGGTCCTGATGGTGGCTACCCGTTTAACCTGCATTATAATTCTGGCATTGGCACCGAACAGGAAGCCAGCTGGGTGGGCCTGGGCTGGAACCTCAGCGCAGGCGCCATCAACCGCGATGTACGTGGTCTCCCCGACGATTTTAGTGGTGAGGTGGTGAAGCAAACCATCGATATGAAACCCAACAATACGGTTGGGGTGGGATTCAGCCCGGATGCGGAAATCTTTGGAGGTGACTTAGATAAGGGTTTAGACCTTAGCCTATCTCTTTACTACAATACATACGGAGGCTTCGGATACACCTTTTTACCCTCTTATTCACTTGGTGGCCCTATTGATAACTCTACTTTGAATT
>CALCCE010000171.1 GCA_937899835.1 uncultured Flavobacteriales bacterium
GCAACCGTTGTGCGCAAGAGTATCAGGCTTGGTCTTTTTCAAACATACAAAAAGAATGGACTTTGAGACCGTTGAGCATAAACGCCCTCTTCTGCTCTTCTTGTAGAGTCTCCCTATCTCAGCCAATGGGCAGACACGTTCGCTCGAAGATCAGCATTGCAATCTGCGCGGAACGCGCTCAATAATACACAGGTCCTTGAGCGAAGTCGAAAGGCCAACCTCTTTCTATCCAAGCGACTCGTCCCAATTAGTCCGTCAGACCGCCTTCTTTCGTCTTACTTTTCCTTAATGAAAAGTAAGGCAAAAATCAAGGCTTAACCGCGAACCTGGGCACGTTGCCTGCGCTTGATTGTTGGCTAAAAATACTGCTTCAGTGGCGGAACGCTTAGGTTGTTGCAGTGCCTGAAGCTTTCCCACTGTTTCGGAAACCCAAGCTCTGTTGAGGAGTCATTTTTTGGTAAGCTGGTAAAAGATACTGGCGCTTTCGGAACCTTGATTGCTATTGCTTCAAGGATTCCCTGGTGGTTTTACTTTCCTTGGCGGCTTTGCTCGGTTTCACCACTCGGGTGAGCGTTCCTGTTTCGCGCTTTGGCCGAAGGATTGGCTTCTTGGGGAAGCCAATTTAGTTTGGTTAGTTTCTATCCAAGTGTCTTGTCTCAGCCAAGGGGCAGACAACTTAGCTCGACAACCGGCATTGAAGTTGGCGCGAAACGCGCTAATAGAAACCCGGTCCTTGAGCGCACCGTGTCAGCCTACTGGCTGAGTCGAAAGGCCAACCTTTTTTAATAAAACAACGACCTTATCTCCCACCGTATCAAGGTTCCTGGCAGCAGAGTGATCTCTCCCAAATACATGTTTTGATGGTACAAACAACTCACCTTATAGTTGCCGGGAGGTACCTCTCCTTGCAGGTGTCCAAAAGAATCATTAACAGAAAAGCTAAAGGTTTTCGTTGGGTCTTCGGTAGCAGTAAAAACCATGCGAAATTGATAACTCCCCCATTGGTCATTGCTGCGCTGTACCTGGGCTTGGATGAGGCATTTTTCGGGCTTTTCGGTTTGTAAGTTCAACTCGGCCAGACCGTAGCGAAAGGCAGCTTGGTGCCGTAGATTACGCATTGGCCATAAGTTGGTGGTGGTGCCGTTGGCCATGGTAGCCGTGGCCGCTGTGAGACCACCATCACGGTAACGGACTTTGGCGGCAAAACGCCCCTGAGCGTCCGTAAGGTGCCACTGCCCTACCGCTTCACCATTTTGAAACCAGGTATGCGCTAACAAGGTGCCGTCTGCACGCCAATGGCGCCAGGTGCCGTGCCTTTCGTCTTGCAAGTATTGCCCTTGGGTGGCCAGTTGGCCATTGGGGTAATACTCCAGCGCCTTCCCCACCCGCATGCCGTACCATTGTTTTTGCACCGATGCTACCTGCCCGTTGGGATGGTACTTGACCGAACGCCCCGTTTTTTCTCCATCGCGGTGAAAGCGCTCCTTGCCCAAGAGGCGACCACTGGCATCGTAATATACGTTGGGCCCAATGGGCTGGCCTTTTTTATAGCGAAGAATGGATTGCACCTGCCCATTGGGGTGCCATTGGGTGACCTCTCCTTCAATCTTACTCCGTGTGGTGCGTTTGTAAAAGGATTGCTGACCATTGGGGTGGTAACGCAGTTCTTCGAAGTCATTGTTCCCGTCTATAAATCGCGTAATCTGTTGAATAGAATCGGTGCCGTGGCGGTACTGTACCATCTCCCCTTGCGGTACGCCATCTTTGTATTGCATCATGAGGTGTAGGGTGCCATCGCCGTAGTAGTGTTCGGTCCACCCGTTTTTCGCTCCATTGTGGTACTCCTCCTTGCGCATCAAGGTGCCTTTGTCCGACCACATTTTCCAGGTGCCTTCCAGCCTTCCTTGGTAGAAGGGGCGCTCGATGTGCAACTGGCCGTTGGTGTAGTACTCCCAGGCCATGCCGTGTGTCAGGCCGTTGTGCTGCTCCTGATAAGCCAACAGCTCCCCGGTTTTATGGTATTGCCAAATACGGGTCAATTTCAAGGAATCTTGTACCGTTTCCACATTTCGCTGTCGGAGAGTAGCGTCTTGCCAGTAGTAGCGGTATTGAATTTCAGATACAAAAGGGCGATGCAGGTGCCGCAACGCAGGCCCCAACTGATCCAAGCCTGGTTGCAGGCGGTAAGCATCCGGCACGTTTTCGAACGTTACTTGCAAATCATAGTCGGATTTCGAGTTGTGATAGCTGCCTTTTTCAGATTGCCGCATGTACTCTTTATAGGTATGCAGTTTTCCCGATCGAAAAGTCATTTCCAATTGCACTAAGTCATTCACTCCTTTTAATCGAACGGTGTCCTGGAGCAGTCCCTCGTGATAAAACCCACTCAGAAAAACCTGTCCAGAACGGTTGCAATGGGTAAAAGGGCCGTGAGGCAAACCGTCTTTAAAGTGGTATAGCATGGCCGGTCTCAAGCTTTCGAGATTTACCTGATAGTCGAGGCTGAGCCCGGTGTATTCCTCCCTGCTGCCCGGCAGGTAATAGCGGCCATTCCGCTTTTCCAACTGCGCCAACGTAGGCGGGTTGCCCGACTCGGGTTGATAGGCCGGTGGGGCTTCTGGCTCAAAACCGGTACTGGTGAGTTCGTCCTGGATCGAATTGGCAATGTGGGCCAAGAGCCGCCCCTGAGAGTCGTAATACCGAATGGCAAAACTGCCGGTTCCCCAGCGCATGGTAGAACAAGCATTTCGGAAACGGGGCCAAAACTGGGAATAGTAGGTACACGGCCCACGCTGCCACGACACATTGGTTTTGTACTGCAACTCCCGGCCTCCACGGGGGGAGAGAAAATCCAATTGACCCAACAGACGACCTTCCACCTCAAACACCGTGAATTCCACGTCCGAACGACCAAAACGATTTTTACCCTTGATATTCATGATGCCACGAGCATCTATGGTGCCCGACCACTGGTAGTTGCTAGTGGTATGTTCGATTGTACAATTCCAGTAGTCACCGTCACCGCGGAGGCATCGGGCCTGTTGCAACAGCGTTTCCACCTCAGCCTGAAGCCAGGGAAACACCAGTGCTTTTTGCACAAAGGCATAGGTCGAATCCGATTTCCAGGCTTTGGGGAGCTTCTGCTCCTGGGCCACACCAGAAAAACTGCTTCCAACATAAATAAAGCATGCCGCGCAAAAAATTCGCAGAAGGATTGCCATACCTTATAGATGCATCAGGGAATCAGCTTCCACAAGATGGAAGCATTTTTTTCACATTGGCCCCATGGGCGTTCGAATGGCTTTTTTGCCATTGCATTTGCGTACGGTTTTATGGGAGGCGGAGCAACTGCTGAGGGCCAGCAACAAGGCGCACAACGTGAGCAGGCTCCAGCCTCGGAGGGAAATTCCTGGCATGGTTACAAGCTTTTGGTTACAGAAAAAGGTTGAGTAAATCCTGGTGCGCTTGTAACTCAACGGAAGTTTCACGGCTTTTATTGGCCGCGCCCTGCAAGAATCAGCGCTTCAGCTTACTAGCGAATTGGGCCTGAAACTTCTCTACTTTAGGCCGCACCACAAAGGCACAGTAGCCTTGATCGGGATTGTTGTTGAAATAGTTTTGGTGGTAATTCTCCGCCGGATAATAATTGTCCAACGCCACAATTTCGGTAACAATCGGCTTTGACCACGCGCCCGAAGCATCGAGTTGCGCTTTGTAGGCTTCGGCTTGTTCGCGTTGTTTTTCATTGTGGTAATACACCCCTGAGCGGTATTGCGTGCCCACATCGTTGCCCTGTCGGTTGAGGGTGGTGGGATCGTGCGTGTTCCAAAACACCTCCAAGATATCGGTAAAGCTCACCTTGGAAGGATCGAATTGAATGCGCGCCACTTCGGCATGGCCGGTGGTGCCTTCGCACACAGCTTTGTAGGTGGGGTTGTTCACATGTCCGTTGGAGTAGCCCGATACCACGTGGGTCACCCCTTCTAAACGTTGAAAAACGGCCTCTACACACCAAAAGCACCCTGCACCGAGGGTGGCTTCTTCCAAGTTATTCTGATTTTCCATGCTTGCGTTTCGTTTGCATTGAGAACCGAAAATTGGCAAAAATGTTTGGGTCCACCGGTCACAGAATT
>CALCCE010000172.1 GCA_937899835.1 uncultured Flavobacteriales bacterium
TCTCTAATGATGATCACAAATACTGGCTTGAAATTCTCGATAAACGACCCCGAGACAACTACATCAAGCCGATGGCCAATTCCATCAAAAAAGGCAAGGAATACAGTTATCAATTAGGAGAATTTATGGTCGAATGTCTTTACAAAGACAACTACATTATCGGAGGAGGCCTTTCCAACTACAACCGGTTTTTACACCAGGACGATTCGGAGTTGCGCTTTTCGAAAATCAGCAAAGAAGAAAGCTGGACCGCTTATGAATTACGGAATCAAATTTCGTTGGAAGAAGTGGGAAATATTCGCAACCATGCCTATTACCATGGAGGAGAAAACAAAGTATTTCTCTATTTGAAGACAGCCAAGGGAAATGAAGATCACCATTGGCTGTTTTACCTTGACTTGCAACAAGAAGAGGTGATTTTCAAGACTCGGATTATGCTAGACAAGGCAGAAGAGTTGTCTTTTTTAACCAAAGCGGCCTGGAATCCTGTCACACAGTCCTTGTTCATGTTTGGTATCTGCAGTAGGTCTGAGGAAGGGGCAGAGCAAGTCTTGATGCAGTATTCGGCAACGGGTAAAAAGGTGAGTGAGCAACTGCTCAATCTTGAGCCAGTTATTTCTTTTCAAAAAAAGGTAGACGAATTCTATATCGGCCGAAAGTTTGGTTTCAATGAAGATGGTTCGGGGTTCCTGGTGGCGGAGCATGTGGCGATTTTTCCTCCCGTAACTCCAAGGCCCGGTGAGATAAGCCTTGCGCAGCAAACGTATACTGGGATTGCAGTATTGAATTTCAACCGGCACGGAGAATTGTTCGAAAAGAATACCTATACCTATCCGGTGTTTGCGGAGAAAAAGTCAGCCAAAAGCATTGAAGGCGACCCTTCATTGATGGTAGGAGAAGGCTATTTTTTGGTTAGCAACGACGACAATCGAAAGATTTACATGGATTTGTTTTCGATTAAAGGGGCACATCTGGAAAACGAGGACTTGGGCCATTTTATCTATTGCATTCGATACCTTACAGGAAAACAATCATACATCCCGCTTGCTATGAAAAACGGTCAATGGGAAGCAGGTAAAGAGACTTTTGGCGATCCGAAGGCCAAGCAGATTTATCACCAATATACCGAGAAGGGTTGGCTGCAAATCACGTGCTTCAAAAAGTACGTGGATATTGTCCAAATGGTGAATTAGAAGCCATTAAGCGGCTATTTTTGGGGAACTCATCGGAGTAGAACAGATTTTGATTGCTAAATCTTGCAATCCAATTCCTTATACCCTCGCTTTTACGATATTTGTTACCCTTATATTTTCAAGAACCCAACCAAAAATAGCGGCATGTCCGACGATAAAAAGATCATCTTTTCCCTGCAAGGGGTGAGCAAGATTCACCCACCGCAAAAGCAGGTCCTCAAAAACATTTACCTCAGTTTTTTCTATGGGGCCAAAATTGGGATCATCGGTCTCAACGGTTCGGGAAAATCTTCTTTGATGAAGATCATTGCCGGGGTAGACAAATCCTTTCAAGGCGACCTTTCCTTTTCACCGGGCTATAGCGTAGGTTATCTGGAACAGGAGCCACAGCTCGACGATTCCAAAAAGGTGATCGACATTGTGAAAGAGGGCATGCAGGACGTAGTTGACTTGTTGGAAGAATACGAATCCATCAACCAGCAATTTGGCCTGCCGGAGGTGTATGAAAATGCCGGCAAGATGGAAGCTCTCATGACCCGTCAGGGAGAGTTGCAAGATAAAATAGATGCCGTAGGAGCCTGGGATCTGGATACCAAGCTCGAACGGGCCATGGATGCCCTTCGGGTGCCCGATCCGGAAGCAGAGGTGAAACACCTGAGTGGTGGAGAACGCCGTCGTACGGCCTTGTGCCGCTTGCTGTTGCAGCAACCCGATATTTTGCTTTTGGATGAGCCCACCAACCACCTGGATGCCGAGTCGGTGCAATGGCTGGAGCAACACCTGCAGCAGTATTCGGGTACGGTGATTGCCATTACGCACGACCGCTACTTTCTCGACAATGTAGCGGGCTGGATTTTGGAATTGGATCGGGGCGAGGGAATTCCCTGGAAAGGGAATTACTCCTCCTGGTTGGATCAAAAGTCAAAACGGCTGGCTCAGGAAGAGAAAACCGCCAGCAAACGCCGGAAAACTTTGGAACGTGAATTGGAATGGGTGCGCATGGCGCCCAAAGCCCGGCACGCGAAATCCAAATCTCGCCTCAACAACTATGAAAAGCTGTTGAGCGAAGAAGGCAAACAACAAGAAGATAAACTTGAGATTTACATTCCACCAGGCCCCCGTTTGGGCGCAGAAGTAATTGAAGCCATTGAAGTGAGCAAAGCCTTTGGAGAAAAGGTGCTGTATGAAGACCTCAACTTCAAATTGCCACAAGCTGGCATTGTAGGAGTAATTGGGCCGAATGGTGCTGGAAAAACCACTTTGTTTCGACTCATTATGGAGCAAGACCAGCCCAATGCTGGTGCCTTCAAAGTAGGTGGAACGGTAAAGGTGGCCTATGTAGATCAAAGTCACGCGCAGATCGATCCTAAAAAATCGGTTTGGGAAGTAATCTCAGGAGGCAATGAAACCATCGAAACCGGTGGGCGCTCTTTCTATTCCCGGGCCTACGTTTCCCGCTTCAACTTCAGTGGCCAGGACCAGGGAAAAAAGGTGGAAGTGCTTTCGGGAGGAGAGCGCAACCGGCTGCACTTGGCCATGACCCTCAAAGAAGAAGCCAACGTATTATTGTTGGATGAGCCGACAAACGATATCGATGTCAATACCCTTCGGGCTTTGGAAGAAGCCCTGGAAAACTACGCTGGTTGCGCAGTGATCATTTCGCACGACCGCTGGTTCCTCGATCGGGTTTGTACCCACATTCTGGCCTTCGAAGGCAACAGTTCAGTCTACTTTTACGAAGGCACCTACTCGGAATACGAAGAAAACCGCAAAAAACGCCTCGGCGATGAAGGGCCGAAGCGCATTCGCTACAAAAAGCTGATCAAAGACTAATGGCTACTGCACCCAGGATTCCCAAAGGAACCCGTGATTTCGGTCCGTTACAAGCGGCTCGAAGAACCTATATTTTCGATACCATCCGATCCGTATTTCAGCAATACGGTTTTCTTCCGATTGAAACACCGGCCATGGAAACCCTGGATACTCTGCTGGGTAAATATGGAGAAGAAGGCGATCGCTTGATTTTTAAAGTGCTCAATTCGGGCAACTACTTCGATAAAATTCCGGAAGACCAAATTCGTGGAGATAACTTCGCGGGATTGGCCGGTAAAATTTCCGACAAAGCCCTGCGCTACGACCTCACCGTGCCTTTTGCCCGGTTTGTAGTGAAGCACCAAGGCGAATTGGCCTTTCCGTTCAAACGGTATCAGATCCAGCCGGTTTGGCGGGCGGATCGTCCTCAGAAAGGACGCTACCGAGAGTTCTATCAATGTGATGTTGACATGATCGGCTCCAATTCGCTGCGCAACGAAATTGAATTGGTAGAGATCATCGACCAGGTGTTTTCTAACCTGGGCCTCGAAGGAACCCGCATTCAGATCAACAACCGAAAGATCCTGGCGGGTTTGGCCGAAGCGCTGGATGCTAAAGATCAGTTTTCTAACCTCACCGTTGCTATCGATAAACTGGACAAAGTAGGCCCTGACGGCGTACTGAAAGAATTGGAAGCACGAGGCTTAGGTCAGAAAGTGCTGCATTTCTTTTCTGAAAGGTTGAACTCTGAGGAGGGCATGAGCCTCGATGCGCTTGAAACCCTCTTCAATACCGCTGAAACCGCGTCAGAGATCGGCCAGAAAGGAGTAGAAGAACTGCGGTTCATTTTTAATCGGATTGCTCCGGAGGACCTAAAAACCAGCCGCTTAGATTTTAACTTTACCCTTGCTCGTGGCTTAAACTATTACACCGGGGCCATTTTTGAGGTGATTCACCCAGATTTCAAGGGCAGTATCTGTGGAGGCGGTCGTTACGACGACCTAACCGGTATTTTCGGATTGCCCAACACCAGTGGAGTAGGCGTTTCTTTCGGTGCCGACCGCATCTACGACCTGCTGGGAGATAAGAACCTGTTCCCTGAAACGATAGGTTCTCCAACCCAATTGTTGTTCATCAACTTTGGGGAAGCCGAAGCCGATTATTGCAGTCGGGAACTGAAGAAAGTACGGGCTGCAGGCATTGCAGCGGAGCTATTTCCCGACTCGGGGAAAATGAAAAAACAAATGAACTACGCCAACAACAAAAACATCGCTTATGTGGCGTTGGTGGGTTCTAATGAAATGGAAAGTGGAAAGGTCTCCCTTAAAAACATGCAAACCGGGGAACAACAAAGCCTTTCTACGGACGAAATGATCAACTTGTTAAAAAACAATTGACGGAATGTCGCCAGTTACTCTGCCCCTCAGTCCTGTTTCCCTTAAGGACATCGAACATTGGATCAACGCCGATTATCTTTTAGAATTATCGGAAGATGCCCGGGAAAAAATACTTCACTGTCGCAACTACCTCGACCAAAAGTTAGCGCGGGAAAAAGACCCAATTTATGGGATCAACACCGGATTTGGGTCGCTGTACCATACTTCTATCTCTAAAGAAGACCTGGGCCAGCTGCAACACAACCTGGTAGTATCTCACGCTTGTGGCATGGGAGACGAAGTGCCTCGAGAAATTGTGCGGCTCATGTTGTTGTTGAAAATTCGAGGATTGAGTTATGGCCACTCCGGCATCAGCCTCGAAGTCGTAGAGCGTCTGGTAGCGATGTACAACCGCCGAATCTTGCCCAGGGTATTCCAGCAAGGCTCTTTGGGAGCTTCAGGGGATTTAGCGCCTTTGGCGCACCTTTCGCTGCCTTTGATTGGCATGGGAGAAGTGTGGAGTGAAGGCACCGTACACGCAACCGAAGCACTAATGCCCAGCTTAGGCTGGGAGCCTTTACAGTTGCGATCTAAAGAAGGGCTTGCTCTTTTGAACGGCACGCAGTTTATGAGTGCCTATGGGGTACACTGTTTGATCCGTACCCGTCGAATTCAAGCCTGGGCCAACGCCTTGGCAGCCCTGTCTTTGGAAGCCTTTGATGGTCGCATCAATCCATTCAACGATTTGGTCCACGCCATACGTGCGCAACCCGGTCAACGGCATACGGCAGATGCGGTGCGTCAATGGTTAGAGGGCAGTACGCTGATTCATCATCCGAACAAACACGTACAGGATCCTTATTCGTTTCGATGTGTTCCGCAAGTACACGGGGCTTCCCGGGATTTGATCGACTACGTGACTAAAGTGGTGGAGCAAGAGGTGAATTCGGTGACGGATAATCCAACCATTTTTCCGGATGAAGATTGCATCATTTCCGCAGGGAATTTCCACGGGCAACCCTTGGCCCTGGCCTTGGATAGCCTTGCTCTGGCCTTGGCCGAATTGGGCAGTATTTCGGAAAGAAGAACTTATAAGTTGATCTCTGGTCAGCGTCAACTCCCCAATTTTCTGGTTGCTGAACCTGGGCTCAACTCTGGTTTTATGATTCCGCAGTACACTGCGGCTTCTATTGTGAGCCAAAACAAACAATTGGCCGTGCCGGCCTCTACAGATACCATCGATTCTTCCAATGGCCAGGAAGACCATGTGAGTATGGGGGCCAATGCAGCGACCAAAACCTACCGGGTGGTGGAGAATACAGAGCGTATTTTGGCCATTGAATTGTTTACGGCTACACAAGCCATGGAATGGCGCAATCCTTCCAAGACCTCGCCTGCCTTGCAGCGACTTATTGCTGCTTTCAGGGAAAAAGTTCCAGTAGTGCAAAGAGACCGTTGGATGGCTCCTGAAATGAATAATGCTCTACAGTTTATTCGAAACATTGACCCACAGCATTTTTTAGAATAGCTCATTATAACGCATAAAAAAAGCGGCCCCAAATCGGAGCCGCTTTTTTTGTGTCGGAGAGTGAACCTTAGTTCACCATAAATTTCTTGCTAAAGGTATCGCCGTTCTGTCCGGTGAAAGTAGCAATGTAGATGCCTTGCGGTAGGTCAGATACATTTACCAATTCATTGGTGTTGAACAGGGTGTGGTTGGCCACTTGACGGCCAGTAATGTCAATCACTTGCAACTCCGTGCGCTGGTTACCAGGAAGAGTAACGTTTAAAGCACCATCAGCATAGAAAGCATTGATAGTAGCAGCCGATACTTCGGTAACGCTCACAGGGTCAATTAGGTCGAAATCGTTACACAAAATGTTGTCAGAAGAATCTGCCTCAGTAAAAACGCGAGGGAAAACAGACAAACAGAAAGTATGGGGGCCAGGTACGCTTGGCAAGGCAATTTTGTTGTTCAACGTCAACTGGATTCCACCGTTAACAGACAAAGGGCTTTGGAGCAGGTAAACGAATCCGGCGATAGGATCGGTGTCGAATTGGTACAATACGTTGAGCGTATCACCAGTATTCATACTGTCGGGACCAACGTTGAAAAAAGTAAAGGAAAGGTTGATAGAATCTCCGATGGTGTATACAGCACTGTCGGCAGGGGGATCAATCTCTGTAACGATGATATCAACCGTTTGAGCTGAAGCTCCAAATACAGTAAATACAGCAAGTAATAAGGTTAAGGAAAATTGTTTCATTAGTAGAGTTTTGGATTAATTTTAGAGTTACAGGGCGTCAAAAATACCTGAAATAATACATTCAAGATCGTTTTTTAGGCCAATTGGTTGCGTAGAAAGCAAGAATTGTAATCGAGCCGACACTACAAATACGTTCGTGAGGGAAAACTCAGAAATTGGAACAATCGTTAAAAAAATGAAAACCCTCGACCAATGCGATCAATTGATCGAGAAAGCTACAACCGTAGGGCGAGTACCGTCTTCTGGATAAACGCTGAAAAAATAAACACCGGAAGAGAGGGAAGGAAGGGAAATAGATTGTCTTTCGGTCGTTGAAGTAGGCAGTAAGGTACCAGTATGTATAGTTCTACCGTGAATGTCAATCACTCTGAAGTTGCTTTGGAAAGTAGCAGGCGAATACCAATTAAAGTCTAAGTGGCCATTCTGAAAATACAGTCCTGAGATTTCAGATCCGTTTTTCAACTCACCAATACCAACGGTGGAGTTCCCAAACATATAGGATTCACAAAGCACATTGTTGTTGAGGGTGAGGTCTGGTGCCCAATTCAAAGTGATACAAACCGGTATGCCTGGTCCAGGGTAGTTCGAAGGCACATTGCTAATGGTGAAGTCATAGGTATCTCCCGGCCCAATGGGGTTGAGCGGTGGAAAAGATGCTGATCCGATATAGTTAGAGGCAATGTCTAAACTAATAGAAATGGTGTCAGTATTTTGAACAGTTACAGTACCTACATTGTGAATGGTAAACGTCAAATCAAATGTGATTCCTGTATCGATGCTGCTCCCAGGTATAGGAGATACCATGGTCATGACCTCCAAATCCGCCTGCGCCTTTAGCGAACCGGCTAAGCATCCGGCCAAAAGGGCAACTACAAAAATTATCTTGATCATCAATCGCATCATCTTATACATCTTGCGCAGCGAAGCATCTAATGTACCTGCAAAGTAAGGTAAATTCTCTGGCATAGCTTTTCACAAGAAGCATTCCAAGCTTCGATCGTTGCATTCAGACCCAAGATTTTTTGAAAAAAGATTGCAATGCTATTAACAAGAAAGGCCGCTAATAGCGGCCTTTCTCATCGTTACAGGAACAATTTTTTATTCCGAAACCGTCAGCTTTCGGGTTACTCTAACACCTTCAGCAGTTGTCATGGTGTAGAAATAAATACCTGAGTTCAGGTCGTTGGCATCAAATTCCAACAGGTAGGCACCAGCACTTTGTTTTCCGAGGTTCTGTACCCGGATTATTTTGCCAGTCACATCCATAACCTCAAGCGTTACCGCAGTAGATTGGTCGAGGGTGTAAGGAATGGTGGTAACACCAATGAAGGGGTTAGGCTGATTTTGAGCCACTTCCAATTGGGTGGCTTGATAGGAGCCAACACTGGTGTTAACATCAATCACAGGAAAAATTCCAAGGGCCACATTCTGTGAAAATTGATCCACAAAATTGGCGTACATGCGGTTTCCAGGTACGGAAGCATTCACTTCACTAAAGGTATGCGTAGTAGCTAAATTATAGGCGTCTGAAGCTTCGGTAGTACGAATTGAGAACACCCCGTTGGGATCGTTGTTGAACCGAAAGCCTACCCAGAAGGTGAGGTTTCCAGGAACAAACACCGGAGAGCTAAGGGTGATTTCCTGATTGTAAGGTGATCCATTCGGGTTGGTAGCAGCATTCAAAATTGCCAGATCAGAAAAGGTCAAAGTTTGCGTGTGAATGTCAGCACCAGGGACCCCGTTGTCATCTGCAGTGATGACCAATTCCATTGTTGATGGAGAACTGGAAATATTGGTGCCAAAACTGACACGAACGGTAGAAATGGTTCCCCACTCATTCGCACCAATTGCAGGGTCGAACTTTTGAAATTTTCCTTTGTCGGAGGTGTTTCCGGGGCCTCCAATTTTTCCTCCGCCGACCGGATCATCAATGTTGGTTCCGGTTGCGCCATCCCAGTGGTCGTCCACAACGAGCGTTTGGCTTACTGCACCAAAGGCAGTGGCCAATGCGAAAAATAAAGACAGGTAAAAGTTTTTCATAGAAATTGGGTTAGAATTGAATAGATGAGATTCGAACAAATATAGAACATTATTTTGACCGTCAGGGCCATTTTTAATCCTCCAGGTGGCCACCGCAAGCGTGGCAAAAGCTGGCATCAGGGCGGTGATTTCCGTTGGCACAATGGTGGCAAACCCGCTCATCATTTTTGTCGGGATCAAGGTTGCTCTCCATGGCAGATTTAGTAATCTCGGCCGAAACAATACCAGTAGGAACAGCAATGACTCCATACCCCAAAATCATAATGACGGCAGCAATCGTTTGTCCCAAAGGCGTTTGAGGGGAAATGTCTCCATATCCCACCGTAGTGAGGGTAACGATGGCCCAATAAATACCACGAGGGATGCTGGTGAGACCAGGGTTGGTTTGCCCCTCAATAACGTAGAGCAAAGTACCCATAATCACCGCCAGGATCACTACTGCACCTAAGAATACGGTGATTTTTACCCGGCTTGCTTTCAAAGCTTCTACAATGACCGAGGCTTCCCCCAAATACCGGGTAAGCTTGAGGATACGAAACACACGAAGCAATCGGATCGAACGCAAAACCTGTAACGATTCGGAGCCCGTGATGAACAAACCAAGGTAGGTAGGTAAAATCGACAACAAGTCAATAATGCCGATGGGGCTTAAAATATACTTAAGGGGACGAGTGACCGAAAAGACCCGAGCCAAATACTCAACTGAAAAAAGAATAGT
The DNA here is from genome assembly GCA_937899835.1 of uncultured Flavobacteriales bacterium. Lineage (GTDB taxonomy): Bacteria > Bacteroidota > Bacteroidia > Flavobacteriales_G > Salibacteraceae > CALCCE01. Next base: position 9,407 of record CALCCE010000172.1, read on the forward strand.
AAAAATCCATTCGAAAACTTTCAGTGCCTCCCCGTGATTTTCATCAATCTCGTTCACACTTTCGAGCATCACAATGGTAATGCTCAGGATGATGGCCAGGAGCAATGCAATGTCAAACGCCTTTCCCCAGAAAGTATCTGTGCCGAAGATGACCACGTTCATCTTCTTTTGCCAGGGGCTAAGTTTACGTTCTTTCAAGGGCACTGCGAAGTAAAATTGAATACAACTTCAAGACGAAGTCCCCCGAAAATAGGAAAAATGAATGTTCTATTGCCCGGTAAAGGCGTATTGAAGAATATTGGCACCCATACGGAAGGCCTTGGTGCGCGTAGCTTCAGAGTCGTTGTGCACTGCAGCCGATTCCCAGCCATCGCCCAGGTCGGATTCAAAAGAGTAGAAACACACTAATCGACCTTCATAAATTAAGCCGAAGCCCTGTGGAGGGCGGTTGTCGTGCTCATGGATTTTGGGCAGACCGTTGGGGAAATCAAATTTTTGATGATATATCGGGTGAGAAAAAGGAAGTTCTACAAAATCCAGTTCAGGGAAAACCCGTTTCATTTGGGGACGAATGAACTCATCCAGGCCATAATTGTCGTCAATGTGTAAAAAACCACCTCCGATAAGGTAGCTGCGCAGGTTTTCTGCCTCTTGTCCTGAGAAAATAATATTGCCGTGCCCAGTGAGGTGTGCGAAAGGATAGTTGAAGAGTTCCGAACTACTCACTTCAACAATGGCCTGTTCCGGGTCGATGTTCATGTTGAGCTCCTGATTGCAAAACCGGATGAGATTGGGAAGTGAAGTTTCCAGATTGGCGTACCAATCTCCACCACCACCGTATTTTATTACTGCAATTTGGTAGCTCGGTTTTGCCGGGGCCAAGGCCAACAGCGGAAGCATCACCGTAAAAAGGAGAACAAAGGGAAGGAAGCGCTTCATTGGTTCAACAGGTGCAAAGTGTGACAGGCCATCAATGCCGCAGTTTCGGTTCTATAACGGCCGTTGCCCAAAGTTATTGGTTCAAATCCGGAGTCCAAGGCCATGGCAACTTCTTTCGGGCTAAAATCTCCTTCAGGCCCAATAAGTACTAAGGCGTTAGATCCTATCAAATAGCTATCCTTGAGTAGTTTACGCGGAGAATCCTGGCAATGTGCAATGAATTTTTTTCCTTCAAAATCCAGGTTCATTAGCGACTCAAAAGAGCGGGCTACCGCCACTTTTGGGAGATAAGCCCTCAAAGACTGTTTTGCAGCAGCCTCCACCACCCGTTCTACCCGGTCTTGTTTCAGCTGCTGGCGTTCCGAGTGGTTGGAGAAAAATGGAAGCAGTTGGTGCATCCCAATCTCTGTCGCCTTCTCCACTAACCATTCGTAGCGGTTCATGTTTTTGGTAGGAGCTACGGCCAGGTGAATCTCATATGCATCCGGTGGTTGAAAATGACGTTGAACAATGGCTACTTCGCAGTGCTTGCCCACCGATTTTAGTTCGCCTTGGTGCCATGCCCCTCGGCCATCACTCAATACGAGAACAGCGCCCTGCTTGAGGCGCAATACCCGAGCAGCATGCTTGGATTGGTCTGGATTAAGCACTACCTGATCAGGTGTAAGATCGTTGAGGTAGAAAACCGTCATAGGGGCAAAAATAAGAAAGAGGCACATGCTCGCGGAGCAGTGCCTCTTTCGAAATAAAGTAGGGTGTAAGAAAATTAGGCATTCACCGAAACCCGAGGAGCGGCAGCCATAATTTCTTCATTAGCAAAATCTGAAAACTGGGTGAAGTTTTTCACAAAAGCTTCTGCCAGTTCTTGTGCTTTGGTATCGTAGCTGTTAGCATCGGCCCAGGTCGCCCGCGGATTCAATACCTCCGTAGGTACGTTGGGGCACTCTACAGGCATGGCCAAACCGAAGGTCGGGTGGTTTTCCGTAGCCACGTTGTCCAATTCACCGTTCAATGCAGCCGTGATCATGGCCCGGGTATACTTCAATGAGATCCGTGAGCCCACGCCATAAGGTCCACCACTCCAACCGGTGTTGATCAACCAAATGTTTACGTTGTGCTTCTTCATCTTTTCACCGAGCATTTCAGCATAGCGGGTAGGATGCAAAGGCAGGAAAGGAGAACCGAAACAAGCCGAAAAAGTTGTTTGAGGTTCGTTTACACCAGCTTCGGTACCAGCCACTTTGGCGGTATATCCCGAAATAAAGTGATACATCGCCTGGCCCGGAGTAAGCTTCGAAATGGGAGGTAACACGCCAAAGGCATCTGCCGTGAGGAAGAAAATATTCTTTGGAATACCGCCCATGGAAGGAGTAGCCGCATTGGCAATGTGGTGAATCGGGTAACTCACCCGGGTATTTTGGGTTTTGTCGCTGTTGAAGTAATCCACTTCCGTGGAATTATCTTTCAATGCGATGTTTTCCAAAATAGCACCAAACTTAATGGCCTTGTAAATCTGAGGCTCTTTCTCAGGAGTAAGGTCAATGGTTTTAGCGTAGCAGCCGCCTTCGAAATTAAATACTGTATTGTCCGTCCAGCCGTGCTCATCGTCTCCAATGAGATCGCGGTTTTCGTCTGCCGAAAGTGTGGTTTTGCCCGTTCCTGAAAGACCAAAGAAAACGGCAGTATCGCCTTCTTTGCCAATGTTGGCCGAGCAGTGCATGGAAAGCACGCCACGGTCTTGCGGCAACACGTAGTTCAATACAGAGAAGATGCCTTTCTTGATTTCTCCCGTATAGCCGGTTCCACCAATAAGAATGGTCTTACGCGAGAAATTCAATACCGCGAAGTTGTGTTGACGGGTGCCATCTACTTCAGGATCAGCTTGAAAACCAGGAGCGCAAATTACCGTCCAATCGGGAGCGAAATTGAGAACCTCTTCCTGCGTTGGCCTTAAAAACATGTTGTAAGCAAACATGTTAGACCATGGAAGCTCAGTTACTACCCGTAAATTGAGTCGGTATTCCGGATCGGCACAAGCGTATGCATCACGAACGTACACCTCACGCCCTGTGAGGTATGCGCGCATGCGTTGGTACAAGCTTTCGAACTTATCGCTGTCAAATTTGATGTTTACGTTACCCCACCAAACGGTGTCTTTGGTCACGTCATCATAAACCACGAAACGGTCTTTGGGGGAACGTCCGGTAAACTCGCCGGTATCAACCGCAAGGGCACCGGTACTGGTGAGAAATCCTTCGCCCAGCTCGATGGTTTCTTCTACCAACTGCGCGGGATCCAAATTCCAGTGGGCTACAGCCACATTTCCGAGTCCAAGGTCAGCAACAGTTGCCCCTTGAGCTCTCCGCCCAAATTCATTCATAAGATTTTGTTTTGATTTAAACCCATCAGATAACTTGAGGGTGTTGATCGAGGATTAGCAGGACAAAATTAAGGGTATTTTTGATAAACCTTGACGAAAAAATACTCGAAAAAGGGCCTTTCCATCTCCTTAATTCTGAGTCAACTGCTTTAACAATCAAACGATTACCAAAGTTTTCTCGCCGTTGTTGAAAAATAGTACCGCAACAGCACCGTTACGCCACGTCAGGAAGAACGTTTGGATGCAGGAATAATTTTTACCATCAGCAGTGCCCAGCTGGCAATCAACAACAGTCCACCGATTGGCGTAATCGGCCCCAGCCATTTCCAGGAAAAAGAACTGAAATAGGGACCAGTAGATAGCAGGTAGATAGAACCCGAGAAAAGCAGAATGCCGATCAATTGTAAACGGACGACCCACCTCAGGGCCAATTCGGTCGTTTGCATCAGCAAGCCCATTAGCAGCAATCCAAGCGCATGGTAAACTTGATAGTCGACCCCCGTGTTGAAACTTTCCAGTTGACGAGGGGTCAACACCTCCCGAAGCGCATGGGCTCCAAGCGCTCCCAATACCACGCCGGTAGCGGCAAAGATGGCACCGTACAATAGCGCAAATCGAACTTCTTTTTTCATAGAGGTCCAAAAATACCCAATTTGCCAACGTTTTTCCTTGCCTGCTGTTGGCAAATTTCTTTTTCCACTCCGGCTGAAGCCCCTAAATTAGCCCTCGTCAAAACCGACACCACACCATGCGAAATATCTTATTGTTGGGAGCCGGACGCTCCACCGCCTCGCTTTGCGAATACCTGCTCAAAAAATCGCAGGAAGAAGATTGGTTCATCACCGTTGGAGACGTTGACCTGGCACTGGCTGAGGCCAAAGTGGCCGGTCATGAGCGGGCAAAAGCCATCGCTTTTGATGTTCACAATGATATTCAACGGCTCACCGAAATTCGAAAGTCAGATTTGGTAATCTCCATGCTCCCTTGGGTGATGCATTTGAATGTCGCCAGAGACTGTATTGGTTTGGGGAAACACCTGGTCACCGCCTCCTACGTAAGTGAAGAAATGAGTGCTTTGGATGAAGAAGCCAAAAAAGCAGGTGTCGTATTGATGAATGAAGTGGGGGTAGACCCGGGTATTGACCACATGTCGGCCATGAAAGTGTTGAATCAAATTCGTGATGAAGGTGGAGAAATGCTGCTGTTTGAAAGCTTTGCCGGTGGACTTTTGGCACCGGAAAGCGAGAATAACCCCTGGAAATACAAGTTTACCTGGAATCCGCGAAATGTCGTAATTGCCGGACAAGGAGGAGCTGTAAAATTCAAACAGGAAGGACGCTACAAATACATACCTTATAATAAGGTCTTTCGAAGAACAGAATTTATCGACCTGGGAGAGTATGGCCGGTACGAAGGATATGCCAACCGCGACTCGTTGAAATACCGGGAAGTATATGGCTTGAAAGACATTCCTACCATTTATCGGGGAACCCTTCGCAGGCCTGGATTCTGCAAAGCCTGGGATTTATTTGTCAACCTGGGCGCTACGGACGATTCCTACATCATGGAAGACTCCGAAAACATGACCTATCGTCAGTTCATTAATTCCTTTTTGTCCTACAACCCAAGTGATTCTGTTGAATTGAAGTTGATGCATTACTTCAACATTCCTCAGGATTCTGACCTGATTGAAAAGTTGGATTCTCTCGATTTGTTTTCCGACAAAAAGGTAGGCTTGAAAAATGCTACTCCCGCTCAAATCCTTCAAAAAATTCTGGAGCAAAAATGGAGCCTTGACGAAAATGATCGCGATATGCTGGTGATGTACCACAAATTTGGTTGGAACACTTCAGAAGGCAGTCGTGGGTTAGAATCGTATATGGCCATCAAAGGAGATGATCAAACCCATACGGCGATGGCCAAAACGGTCGGATTTCCGGTAGCCATTGCCACCCGTCAAATTCTCAATGGGGTGATTACCACGCCAGGGGTAAAGCTGCCCATCACGCCTGAGGTCTATGAGCCCATGCTCAAAGAACTGGAAGAGTATGGAATTGTTTTCAAAGAAAAAGAAGTGCCCTACCTCGGTTACAAACGCTGAGGATAAATTTCTTCCGTCAGCTTCAGATAGTCCTCTGAAAAAGAGCCATCTTCATTCCGATGGGTGAGGGTAGACCGATTTACTTCTATCACCTTGTTGCTGTAGGTCATCAACCACCTTCTAACCGGTTTGGAAGGTTTGGGATAAACCTCGCAGAGCCTGTTCAGGTGCATACCTTGTAATTGAGCAATGGAGCAAAATTGCTTTGCTTCGACCGCAGGTAAAATCAGGTGTAAGCTTCCATCCGTTGTCAAAAGTTGTTTACTGCCAATGATCAGATCAGCAAAAGTTAGTCGCTGATTGTGCCTGGCCACACTTTTACGTTCGTTGGCATTTAAAGTAGAATCCTGAAAATAAGGTGGGTTGCTCACCAAATGATCAAAGGAAGCAGGAGTTTGCTGCTGCGAAAAATCTTGAAATGCGACTCGATGAAGATGCAGCCGATCAGCCCAAGGACTGGACTTAAAATTGAGTTGGGCTTCTTCGGCTGCCGCCAAGTCCAATTCCACTGCGTGTACGGTGGCATCTGATCGCTGCGCGGAAAGCAAGGCCAGTACACCACATCCGGTTCCGATATCCAATATAGAATGCGCACGATCTAAATGAGCCCATGCACCCAACAAAACGCTGTCGGTACCGATCTTAAAGGAGCTTTGGCGATGGTGAGCAGAGAAGTGTCGAAACTGAAACGGTTCCACAACCAGGAATCAGTTAAGGTAGAGGTCAATCAAACCCTCAGGTGCCGTTACATGCAGTTCATTAAGGTCTCTATCCACACGATTGATCACCTCGTCTACCAAAGGAATCAGCACTTCAGTGTCCTTGTCACGGAGCACGGAGGCAATGGCTTGTGGCCCTTGTTCAATGATGCTATCAATTTTTCCCAGTGAACCAAACACCGAATCGATGACCTGGAAGCCGATGATTTCGTGGTAATAAAACTGATTGCCCGAAAGTGGGGGCAGTGCAGATAGGGGTAAAAACAAAGCGGCCCCGGAGATGCGCTGAGCGTCTTCCAGGGTCGCTATATCTTCAAATCTCACTACCGCTTGACCGCGGTGGCGCAGATCGATGCGTTCAATAAAAAAAGGAATAAGGTCTGAAATGGAATCAAAGGCTACAAAGACTGCATCTAAGCCTTGATATCGAGACAGGTCGTCTACGTCTAATTTGAGAAGTACCTCTCCTTTGAGCCCATGAGGCTTGGAAATCCTACCAAGAAAGAAACAGTTGTCCCGCTTCATTTCCAGGTGGTAGAGCGTTATTTAGCGGCTTCTTCAGCGTCACCGGCTTCTTCAGCGGCAGGTGCGGCCTCATCATTGGCTTCTTCTGCACCTGCAGATTCCTCAGCTTCTTCGCCCTCAGCTTCTTCGGTCAATTCAGAGTTCTTGGCCATCAATTCTTTGGCCCGATTCTCTTTGATTTCGGTTTCTGCTTTCATACGAGCGGCAGCTTCATCCGCACTTTTCTGGTCGATACTTTCAATTTTAGTTTGAATAGTACCTTCCTTAGCGGCAAGCCATTCGTTGAATTTGGTTTCAACTTGCTCTTCGGTGAGGGCGCCTTTGGCTACACCGCGAAGCAAGTGGTTCTTCAACATGATACCTTTATAAGAGAGAATTGCGCGAGCAGTATCGCTCGGCTGAGCTCCAACTTGTACCCAGTGTAGCGTACGATCAAAATCAATATCGATCGTTGCAGGGTTAGTGTTTGGATTGTAGATACCCAATTTTTCGATGAAGCGACCATCCCGCTTGGAGCGGCTGTCGGCTACTACAACATGAAAAAATGGTTTTCCTTTTTTACCGTGGCGTTGGAGACGAATACGAGTTGCCATTTTCTTAACTTAATTGGTTCGTTGCTAAAACTGTTTTAATTAATCCGAAAATCGGGCGGCAAAGATGCACATCTTCCTTGGACTGCCCAAAGCTTTTCCCTCCTTTTAAAAGGAATGCTCGTGCGCCCGTTGGCTTATCTAATCCTCTAAACCGGCAAAAAATCTCCGAAAGCATTAAACCTTTGCAAAAAATCTGGCTCTTAGTTTGAAAAGTTATCCATCGCTCCCTTGCCCATGCTACAAGGGCAAAGCGCTGAAATTCGAGAATTAGAAGAAAGCGAAAAGAAAAGTTTTTATCATTTAATTGTGAATAACGCCCAACCATGTTGGTACTCAATTCGTTTCTACCAAAGTCGGACCCTGTCCGAACTGGAATGCTTATGCCTATTTGCTTCATCTAATTCTGGACTCTAAGCCTAACTAAACCATCACCCTATGAATTTTTCTACCAGGAAATTGTGGCTGGTCATTGCCCCATTAATGGCCACTATGCTTCTTTCCGTTGGTCAAGCCCAGGCCCAATGCACCACAACGCTTACCTCTTTTCAATACGAGGAAGGATTTGAGGCCGGATTGGGAAATTGGACCAACGTGAGCGGAGATGATTTCGACTGGTCAATCGGTTCCGGTGCTACTACCAGCGGACAAACCGGACCTACAGATGCCAACAATGGGCAAGGGTACGCCTATACCGAAGCGACTGCTATTGGTGCCACCCAAACCGCCATTTTGGAAAGTCCCTGTTTGACCTTCCCAACGAATTCTGCCCCGTTGATTTCCTTTTCTTACCACATGTTCGGCAATACCACTGCCGGTATGGGCACACTCGATTTGGAAGTCAACACCAACCCGAGCACCGGAAATACCTGGACCAGCTTGTTTGCACTTTCGGGTAATCAAGGCAACGCGTGGACCGACGAAGTGGTAGACCTATCGGTTTATGCAGGCACTACGATCAAACTACGGTGGCGTGCAGTAACCGGAACAGGCGTCAACTCCTTTCGTGGAGACCGTGCCTTGGATGATGTTTTGATAAGCAATGGTATGGAAGTAGCGCCAATCAGCTGTTTGGGTGATGCAGACGGAACAGCTACCGTTACCGTTGACTTTGGTTTTCTGCCTTATACTTACTCCTGGAATACCGGAGCTACCGGGGCAACACAAAATGGTCTCGTTGCAGGAACCTACACCGTGACGGTTACCGATGCTTTAGGAGCAACACGAGCGATCACCAACGAAATTGAGGCGCCAGTGGCACCTACTCCCGGCAATGTTACCACCAGTAGCAATAACCTCTGTCCCAACTTGGGGCTTACCTCCAACCTGAGCGTTGATCCACCGAGTGGCTTCAACACCTATTCAGACCTCCGTCCGGAGCAAACTACCACTACCCAAGGCGGCAACCTCATATTTACATTTCCTTCTACCCCGTCAACAGCCACAGATTCGGCTACCTTGTCGGTCTACATACAAGGTGATATCAACGACGGACCATCGCAAAATGAGTATGTGGCACTCTTAGGTGAAAACGGAAACGTAATCGATACGGCCACAACTTTAGATCAATGTGATAACAATACCTGGAGCGTTGCGATATTCAAAATTCCATTGGACTCCATCAACAATTGGGCAAGCGATGGTTCGATTACCATAACGGCCGATGCTGGTCCAGGGGTAAACGTCAACTGTGGTGGAGGAGAGGTCTTCAGAGCCATCCTCAACCTGGAGTACGATTTCAATAATTACAAAGCATTTTGGTTCAGTGGTAGCTGCCCGTCCAACATTGGCGCAGCCATTGATTCGGGAAACACAATAACTGTCACTCCAACCACTACGACTACCTATCACGTTCGTTTTTATGATGCTACCTGTGCGGTATTTGGTCCGTGCGATAGTGTCACCGTAGCGGTTCAACCCCAGCCTACGGTAGGCATTACTCCTGCTAATCCATCCGTATGTTTTGGTGGTTCGGTTAACATTACTGCATCCGGAGCCTCCACCTATGTATGGTCACCTTCCACCAACTTGAGTGGAACCACCGGTTCTTCCGTGGTGGCCAACCCGTTTGTGAACACCAACTATAAGGTAGTGGGTACGGATGCCAATGGCTGTCTGGATTCAACCAATTTTACAGTAGTAGTAAACAGTAGCATCTCCGCCAGTACGGTGGGAACCAACCCTGGTTGTAGTGGTGCAAGTACTGGTGTTGCCACCGCCTCTGGTTCAGGGGGAGCTACGCCTTATACATTTGCATGGTCCTCAGGAGGCACTGCAGCAATTGAATCTGGACTTGCCGCCGGAACTTACACTGTAACCGTAACGGACAACAACGGCTGTTCTGCAACGAGTACGGTTAATCTCACGAATCCTGCCGGAATGAACCTCGTGCTAAGTGGCACGAACGTAAGTTGCTTTGGAGGAAACAACGGTAGCGTGATTGCTTTCGTTTCCGGAGGATCTACACCCTATACTTATGCATGGTCAAACGGTGGCGCAACTCCATTTATCAGTGGATTGACTGCGGGAACCTACACGCTAACGGTAACAGACGTTAACGGATGTACGGTGTCTTCCTCAGAAACGGTAACCTCGCCTTCTAACGCTTTATCCGCAAGTATTACTGGCTCTTCGAACGTATCTTGTTTCGGTGGCAATGACGGTTCAGCTACCGTGACAGCAACCGGAGGAACCGCTCCCTATACTTATTTATGGAATCCTGCTGTAGGCACCACCGCCACTATCAGCAACCTTACTGCGGGTTTTTATTTCGTCAACATTTTTGACGCCAACGGATGTTTCACATCAGGAGGTGTGGTACAAATCACACAACCTGCCACAGCCTTATCCGCCTCCATTACTACAACTACTGATGTTTCTTGTTTTGGAGGAAGTGATGGTTCAGCTACGGTAGGTGCTTCAGGAAGCGTACCTCCTTACACTTATACCTGGTCTTCAGGAGGGTCTGCGGCCACCGAAACCGGACTTATGGCAGGTACTCATACCGTTACCGTCACCGACAATAATGGTTGTACCAATATCCAAACGGCCACCATCAACCAGCCAACGGGTATGTCTCTTACGTCTTCCACCACCTCTGTTTCCTGTAATGGAGGAAACGATGGAACAGCTTCTATCAGCGCTTCAGGAGGAACCCCACCCTATACCTATTTGTGGTCAACTTCTGGAACCACCACTACTATCAATACCTTGACTGCGGGAACTTACACAGTTACCGTTACAGATAACAATGGCTGTACGCAAACGGAAACGGCTAGTGTTACGGAGCCAACTCCTTTGGCAGGCAATGTAAGTGCCAGTAACGTCAGTTGTAATGGTGGAAATGACGGTTCTCTTACAGTTGCTGCGTCTGGAGGAACTTCTCCATACACTTATATATGGTCAAGCGGAGCAACTACCGCAACTGCTTCTTCCTTGGTTGCAGGAAACTACACCGTTACTATAAGTGACGCTAATAGTTGTACTACTACTGCTTCTGGTACAGTTACTGAACCCACGCCATTAGTTGCTGCCGTCTCCTCCACAACTGACGCAAGTTGCTTTGGTTTTTCTGACGGTGCAGCTTCTGCCGGTGCCACCGGTGGAACCAGTCCTTACACCTTTGCATGGTCATCTGGTGCCACCACAGCTACCGCTTCGGGACTTGGAGCAGGAACGTATACCGTAACTGTTACTGACAACAACAACTGTACGGCCACAACTACCGCAACTATTGGTCAACCAACACAGCTGCTGAGTTCAATAATCTCCACTACCAACGTCAGCTGTAATGGTGGCAACGATGGTGCTGCTTCAGCCGGTGCCTCTGGTGGCACGAGTCCATACACCT
>CALCCE010000173.1 GCA_937899835.1 uncultured Flavobacteriales bacterium
CCGGTCCCAGAGCGCAGTCGAAGGGCCCGGTTTTTCATCCCTAATGCCGGTCCCTGGGCGAACCGTATCAGCCTTTTGGCTGAGTCGAAGGGCCCGGAAATTTATCCTAAAATCAGTTTAGAATCTTATGTCCTACTGACATATTTGGCATGTAATGCGTTCATTATGTTTGAGTTAGCTCTTTTGTGAAGTCGGATGGATTTTGCATATTGTGACTTCTTTCTATCATCCACTCATCCACCTTTTTCAATATGTCAGCACTCGGAACCTACATTTCAAAGCTTTTACACGACAACCAAGCTTTACAAGATTTTATCGCCGATCCTAAAGGGCAATGCAAAGCCCACGGATTGAGCAAAGCCGACGGGGCCATTCTGCGCAGAAGCGTGGCCGGTTTGCCAGCTACTGCCAAAAGCGGCTTGGGCATTACGCGCCCACTGAACAGCTATCGTAGCAGTATTCGATTGCTGCAAAACGTACTGCACAACCACCACGGGCACCTGCTGAGCAGCTACAACAGCAATCCGGTAATTCTGCCCACCATTTGCATTTATTACAACTCCACCTGGAGTCCTCCAAACGTAGGTGCACCGTATACCGACCCACATTCGGCTTATGTAGATCACGTTTATTGCTTCTACAAAAACAACAATACCAGTGCTCAAACCGTAGGGGAGGCCATGGGTTTCACCGAGCAGCCCGGTCAACCGGTCAACACGCCGTTTAGTGGATCGCTCGACCGTTGGGACGGCAACGGACAAGTGGGTTATGCTGGTCAATATTTACCTGCTGGCCCTGGCGGTCCGATCAAACCTTTCATCACTTCTTTTACTATTGACGGAACCACCTATGAAATTGATTTCACGGGTGTGACAACTCACGATCGTGACCCGTTTTGGTTCTACAGCGTCAACGGAAATGTGATTGTTCCCATTAATCCAGGTTCGAATCAATATGAACTGAATCCGGAAGCTTGCTATGGAGCTGGTTTCTCCTCGTTTGCCGATTACAATCTGAACAACGATTGTGATGGTTCTTCGGTGCACAACATTACCTGGCAAGCCATTGCTCCCGATCAGAACTATGGCTTTGCACCTTGCTATTAAACGAAACAATTTTTTAAGGTTTCTCAAGTCCCTGGCTGTTGCAAACGGTCAGGGATTTTTTTGTCTTAATACCTGGGTTGAACCGCAAAACCCACAAAGTGAGCAGGTAAACCCCACTTTTGTGCCCAAGCACTTCCACTTTTCTGCGAGATGTTTTATTTTTCGTTTCACCTCACCACTAGCGCTTGCTCTTCTATTCAGGACAGGTGTTGGGAAACCATCTTGCATGAAACTGAACTTTGCCCCACCCGTTCTTCCTGTCTTGTTGTGTTTGCTGTTGTTGGGGCCTTGTCTATCTCGGGCTGCCCTTGGGCCGTATTCGACTTTGCCTGACAGCATTCAAAAGAAGTGGCGTCAACTGAGCGATACCGCCAGCTGGGAATATTTAGACAGCATGGGCCTGGCCCACCGCTTCACGCATCCGGAGTTGGCCTTGAACCTCGCCGAGTTGCTGATGCAGCAAGCCGACTCGGTCAACAGTTGGGAATACCGCACTAAAGCTTTGTCCATCAGTGGCAGCACTTACCGGCATTTGGGTGAGTTTGAAAAAGCGCTCGAAAGTCAGTTGCAATCGGTGCGCATCTTGGAAGAAGTAGGCCAAAAACGCTATTTGGCTTCCGCCCTCAACTCGGTAGGCATCACCTACAAGCATTTGGGAAAGTGGGAAGCTGCTCTGCCTTTCTATAAGCGGTCGCTCCAACTTTGCCGTGAACTGGAATTTCCGAGAGGCATTTGCATGACCCTCAACAATGTGGGGACCATTCTGGACCAACTGGAGCAATTTGACAGCTCGTTGGTGTATTACAATGCCGCCCTGGAGCTGGCTTACGAGCTCGACCTTAAGGGCATGCAAGCCAATTGCCTCAACAACATTGGTGGAGTATATTCTTTGCGGGATGAATTTGTACCCGCCAAAGCCATGTTTGAAAAGGCGGTAAAGGTAGACCAGGAAGCAGGCAACGATCAGGGGGTAATTCTGACGCTGATCAACCTCGGACACTTGCACCACGAGCAAGGGTTGGGCGAGCAGGCCATTGCCTATGGCAAACAGGCCCTTGCCTATGGAGAATCGGTGGGTGCAACGGCCGACCTGTCCCGGGCTTACCGGCTTTTATTTTTAAGTCATCACCTCGAAAAGAACTACGAGGAGGCCCTAAACTACCACCTGAAGTACATCCAGAACCGCGACTCCTTACTCAACATCGACAAGCAGGCGCGCATTGAAGAAATCCAGACCCGCTACGAAACCGAAAAGAAGGAAAAGGAAAACCTGCAGCTGGCGCAACAAGTAAGCGAAAAGCAATATGCCATTGAACGGGCCGAAGCCCGCAACCGCTTAGTGCTTGGGTTTGGAGGTGGCCTTCTTTTGTTTTTGGTGGTGGTAGGAGGCTTGTTGGTGAACCGTAACCGACTGAAGCAGCAAGCCATTTTGGAACGCGAACGCGGCCAATTGCAGCAACAGCAATTCAAAGCGGTGATAGAAGCAGAGGAAAAAGAACGCAAGCGCATTGCCCGCGAATTACACGATGGCCTGGGACAATTGTTGTCTACCGCCAAGCTACACCTCACAGGCCTTAAAATGTCGATGGCCAGTCAGCCAGAGCAAGCCAGCACCCGGATGGACAACTCGGTGCAGCTGCTCAACCAGGCAGTAGGGGAGGTGCGCTCCATTTCGCACAACCTGATGCCCGGTGCTTTGATCAATTTAGGGTTGCTCTCTGCGGTGCGGGAACTCATCGCCAACGTCAATGAGGCAGGTGGTGTTCAGGTAGAAGTAGCAGCCGATGGCTTGGAAAAACGCCTGGAAGAAAACGTAGAAATTGCTTTCTACCGCATCATCCAAGAGTTCGTGAACAACAGCATCAAACACTCGGGGGCACAAAAAATTCGTGTCCAACTACAGCAGGTGGGTACTAAATTGGCCCTGCACATCAACGACGATGGCAAGGGCATTGCACCAGAAGCCATTCAAAACAGCCAAGGCATCGGTTGGAAAAACATTTACTCCCGCGTAGCGCTTTTGAACGGAGAAATCGATATTAGCAGCAAGCCCAACCAAGGAACCTCGCTCCAAATTGCCCTCAACCTCTAAGCCCCAACCATTGCCATGGAAATGCCAAGCTCCCCTTGCCGGGTTTTAATTGCCGACGATCATCTGTTATTTGCCGATGGCGTGCGCTCCCTGTTGTTTGATACCAGCAAATGGACGGTGGTAGGCCGCGCGGCTTCGGGCGAAGAAGCCCTTTCCATGTTGGCAAAGCAAGAGGTAGATTTGTTGCTCACCGACATCAGCATGCCCGGTATCTCAGGCATTGAGGTGACTCAAAAAGCAAAAGCCCAATACCCCGATCTAAAAATCATTGTGCTCACCATGCACAGCGATCCGGAAATCATTCGGGAAGTAATGCAAGCCGAGGCCGAAGGTTTTATTCTGAAAGACACCGAGGCCGAGGAGTTTTTGGCGGGCATTGAACGGGTGGCTTCGGGCAGCACTTATTATTGCCACCAGGCCATTGCTACCCTCATGGGCAAGCCAGCGCTTCCATCCACCCAACCCAATGCCTTGGACACACTTACCCCGCGTGAGTTGGAAATCTTAAAACTCATTTGCCAGGAATTTTCTACCGCCGAAATCGGAGAGCAACTTTTCATTAGTCCGCGTACGGTAGAAACCCACCGCAAGCACATCATGTCCAAAACCAACTCCCAAACCTTGGTGGGTTTGATCAAAACGGCTTTCCTCAATGGCCTGCTGGACGAATAGAGCACGGTTTTCAAAGTAAGACTTCTGTATTCCCGTAAAAGAACGGGGCATTTTCCGCATCCAGTAGCGGGTAACTACGCCCAGGGCGAAATACCGACTCACCCGGATGCCAAATACCGAATGAGACGGATTTACTTCGGCAGGTAAGCAGCATAGGTTTGTAATGTGATTTGAAACACTTGAAAGTCAAGATTTTTCGAGTGATTTCACTTCGCCAAAAACAAACCTTCCCCAGGATGCACATTGCCACTTTTTCCGCTTTTGCGGTAAGTCTTTTCCAACGGTTTTCGATCCACCTCCGTGGTGCGGAAGCTTCCCCCCGAGGAAATCGCACTGCTCACCTGGTTATCGTTCAACCGCAATGCATTTGCCCACAAAACAATGCCATCATGAAGTCACCTGTTACTTTTCCCAGACTGTTGCTCTTGCTCGGTCTGCTCATTGGTCTGGCCTCCTCCACACTGGCCGGCACCGTTTCCTGGACCAACTCGTCGGGAGGCGACTGGAACACCGC
>CALCCE010000174.1 GCA_937899835.1 uncultured Flavobacteriales bacterium
TTTTATCTATTTGTATTTCTAACTCCCGGATATATTTCTCCGTCATGAAATGTACTCACCTCTTCGGGATGAAAATAATATATCTGCTTTACAACCGAATCCCTGTAAGCAAAGAAATTATCAATTAAAATTATTCCATCTCTTTTTTCATCTCAGTAGTCAGTTTTTGGAAACCATTTAGGAATTATATTTTCAACTAATCCAATCTTTTGTTGAAATACTACATTATACTTTTCCTAAATTTGATTTTCCACCTTAAACAGATCATCATACATCTCATCATTTTCATAGTTAAAAATCCCAAATACATATTTCGTTTTTAAATAGAAAATATTTTTTATGCTTGATGCATCTGATTTTATTAACCCTGCAGGAAATCCACCTATCAATTGCTGATTTTCTGTTTTACTGAATTGGTTATAATCTTCAAACTTTTGCAGATAATACTTAACGCTACAAGATGTAAGAAAGATGACACCTAAAAACAATAGAGCCACATGTGTTTTAATTAATTTCATTTTAAAAGAATAAAATTCTGACTATGAGTAATGCGGAATTTCAAGACATTGACCTTTAATTAACAAGGACGATAGCCAAAACTGTGTCTTTGGGTTTAAAATTACTCATTAAATATTATATCACAGCTTTTATGTGCTATGGAAGCACACATTCTTCCTTAGAAACTAAGACCTGAATTATGTAGGACCTTTGCAAAGAGCAACTATTGTACCATGTTGCAAATTACCGGTAAAAAACACCAATTTGCTTAAAACAAAAACCTCAAAAGAAGCTTTCAATTTGGTAGTAATGAAAGAAGAAAATCTTCCTATTAATATAATAGGTTAAAACTCATTTGCTCATATTTCATGGCTTGCCTTTTCTTGCTGCTTCTTTCTATAAAGGAGGAAAATATAAATTATATCGAAGATAGAGCATAAAACCCCTAATACAATTATGAAAAGAAATGGATTAGGAAACCTAAAATTATTAATACAAATTGGATATTTGTATAAAAGACTAATTTACGATTGAATGTTATATCTATACTATAATTCCGCCAGAAACCCAATAGCGATTCGGGTTTCTCGTTTGTAGATTTGTATCGGATGGTTGCTACTGTTCTACCGGTAATCCCATTGAAAGCACCGTTTTTTATTGAAGCCCAAACCAACCCCAAAGAGCCTCTCAACCAATGAAGCAACGTTCCAATTTTAGCATACTTGGCGGCTTGGTCTTCGCTTTTACGGTGCTGATTGCCCTTGGAGTAGACACCATAGTTTTCAACAGTATTGTCTTCAGCCATTACGGTGGATTTTCCGCGGTTTATTCGCCTTATGTCCTCTCCCTGATCCTTTCCTTTTCGTTGGGAACGGCACTTTTCATGCCTTCCCTCTTATCCTTCCTGCATTCCAGGCAATGGCTGTTGAGGCTACTTTTCATTCTTGTTTTTGCTTGTATCAGCTGTTTCATTTTTATTGGGGTAGCCTGGCGCCTTCAAGTTGGCCCTTATGGCCGCTATCTGTCAGAGATTTTTGAGCATCACCTCTATTACATTTTTGCCGGGGCCTTTGCAATTCAGCTTTTCTTTCTTGCCTTTTTCAAAGCATCTCCAGCTCCTAAATTTTCGCGATTCCATGCTTTTCTCCGGGTACTGCTTTTTCAAACTACTGTAGTGCTAACGGCTTCTCTGTTAAATGCGGGAAGCATCTATGAATCCTACCAGCGCAGGGCAAGTCAGCCCAACTACATGAAAGGCAACTACCGAATTTTTAGAGTGGTTTTGGGTGAGAAATGCGGCACTTTACTTCCGAAAATCGACGGAACCTACACGATTGAATTTCCTGAAAATGGATTGGTCATTTTGCAAAATGAAGAAGCAGCGATGCACCAAGGGGAGTGCCGGTACTTTTTCACCAACAGCGATCAACAGCAACAAGAGTTGCACATTTTCGATTATTGGGATGATGAGAAAGCATACGCCGATGCCTACGAAAGAAAACACGGCGTAAAAGGGATGACGTTCAGCAGCACCCGAAATATTGCGGCTCCGGAGAGGGATGGAATGTATTCAAGCGTTGAACCCGGAACGGTCACCTACTGGAATTTCACGGTTCGTTCGGAAAGCTTTTCCTATTACAACAACCGCGATCAACCCATTCATGCGCTTACTGATTCACTTCTTGTGCAGTGCAGGAAGGGGCGGTAAGCGGTAAACCAACCCAAATTAAAATCATTAGAAAAAAACTACCCCATGAGGCTTATTTATTGCGACAGCGTTTTTGACCCCAAGGCCATCGATCCTGATTACGAAGCAGAAAAGCAAGCAGCCGTTCAAGCTGGCTTTAACTTTTCCCTGATCAGCTATGAAGAGTTAACCGATGGGAACCTATCGAAAGCCCTTCGGTTAGTAAAACCTCTGGAAAGCAAGACCTCAGGGTTATACCGCGGTTGGATGCTCACCCCCAATCAGTACCAGCAGTTGTACGAGGGTTTGTTGGCCCGAAATATTGAATTGATCAATACTCCTGCAGCCTATCGGCACTGCCATTACTTGCCCGAATCTTATGAAATAATTGCCTCCCAAACACCGAAGTCCAAGTGGACTACTCAGCTCAACGAAACAGCAATTCTTGAATTGGCCCGGCAATTCGATGATCGCCCCCTCATCGTAAAAGATTTCGTAAAATCGGAAAAGCACGACTGGGAGGAAGCCTGTTTTATTCCCAACGCTTCTGACGCAGAAAAAGTAAAATCCGTCGTCAACCGCTTACTTGAACTGCGCGGTGATGCCTTGAACCAAGGACTGGTTTTTAGACAATTTGAAGAACTTGAATTCCTGACCAAACATTCAAAAAGCGGCATGCCCTTGACAAAGGAGTTTCGCCTTTTCTTCCTGAAGGGAAAGCTCTTGAAAGTAATGGACTATTGGGACGAAGGAACTTATGGAGAAACCCAACCTGAACTGGAGAAATTTGTGGACCTCGCACAGAAGGTTCAAAGCAATTTCTTCACCATGGACATCGCCCAAAAGAAAGATGGCGAATGGATCATCATTGAACTCGGTGACGGACAAGTGGCGGGGCTACCCGAAAATGAAGATGGTTTCGTATTTTACCAAAAGCTGGTGACAAACACTATCTAAGGGCGGTCGTATATGCTCTGATTGAGCATGGCGGCAATCCATAGATGAAAAATCAAACTGATGAAAAAACTGATCGTTATAGCTTTCCTGATCCTTCATTCTATCCTGCTCCTGGCAACACAGCAACGGCCTGACATTTTGTATTACCAGGGCGCAGAATTAAGCCTTTCCGCAGGTTGGGGGCATCCCTCCCCATTAGAAACCTATTATTCTCAAAACAACCTCAACTATCCTTTTACGATGCTGAGCACCGCCAACTATCGAGGACATATTGCGGTCTGGAGCATTGAGAAAGAGCATTTATTCTTGAAAGAAGTACGGGTCAAAGATGAGAAATTCAAGCCTACAACATTCGACATAAAGTCGCAGTCCAATAAAGCCTCAACTGACAACCGGGTATTGGCCGATTGGTTTTCAGGCATCATCATCGGAGAGAAAAGAAGGGAAGAAAATAATTGGAATGTAGAAACGACTTTCTATTTCCACGTCAGGCACGGTAAGATAATTGACCAGCAAGAGCTATCGGAATCGGACTTTACCAAGCTCGTAGACACGGCTGCTGTTGATACCTCAGATCACGAATTCATGGCAAAGCGTGCGATGTTCAACATGAACTACGATTATATCGCCTATTACTTTCGTTCAAGTGGTAAAGACACCATTACACTCGATCATCAAGGTGGCTACCTAAGTGGCAAAAACCGCTTAAGTCCTGTGCTTTCCTATTTTGACAATGACCCTCTGAAATGGCCCTACAATTGGGAAAACGAGGAGAAAAACGGGGCTCCCTATTGCTCCTGGACGATTGAAAATGACAGTCTTTTTTTAACTCAAACTGAATTACACACCGGCACCAACTTTACTGCTATTGATAAACGCACGTTGGAATTAGCTGAGCTTTTCCCCAAAAAAACGGATAAAAACAAGGTATTTGGAGATTGGGTTTCCGGGATATACATCGTCAGTTTTGGCGAAACTGTAGAAGACGAATTATTAGCGGGGTACTTCCAGTTCAAGGCATCTACCTATACCTACCTGAGAATTAAAGCTGGAGTTGTTTTGGAACAATATACCGTGCCCGCCAACTTTGATACCGAAGATCCACCTGCTACCACCGAAGAAGGTTTGAAGCAACTATTGAAGGAGCTGAGATAAGCCAAGCGTTTGCTGACGGCTTAGCACGTTCTTTGGCTCAGCAACGGTTCAACCTATTTGTACAAAGAGAAATGACCAGGATTCACTTCCTGTTTAGAAAAGGCGGTTGAATTGTCTATTTTAGTGCTTCTCCTATCCAGCGGACATTGTCGCGAAAGGCTTCATAACGTGGTGCAAGTGGAAATCTAAAGCCTGGCATCCCTTCCTTTTTCAGCGACCTGCTCCTACTGGTGGCACGAGCAGTTGTCCCCCCTACCTATGTAATTGGCTAAGGCCTTGCCTTGCTTGATGGTGCTGTTTTGCTCCTTAATAAAGAAGGGCAAACAGGTATTGGGCGCTGATTTAGCCGATCAAAAGTTTGAAATCGCAAAATGCGACATCAAAAAAATGGAGCAACAAGAACAACACCCGACCCAGATCATTGAGCGTACCAAGCAGGCTATCCGGACTTTGCGCGGCAACCATGTGATTCTGGATACCGACCTGGCAGAGATTTTCGGAGTAGCAACCAGACGCCTGAACGAACAGGTGAAACGCAACCCGGGTAAATTTCCCGAAGATTTTCGCTTTCAGCTCAACCCGGAAGAGTTCGAAAGTTTGAAGTCGCAAATTGCGACATCAAAACGTGGAGGCACCCGAAAGGCGCCTTATGCCTTCACCGAACACGGGGTGTTGCAGGCCGCTAACGTCATCACTTCGCCATTGGCCGACTCGATGAGTGTGTTTGTGATCAGGGCGTTTGTGGAAATGCGAGACTTGTTGCAACTGCAACAGGGTATCGCCGACCAGCGGGCCAAGGCTGAGGCGGCTACTCCTGTGGCCTCCGGAAAACTTCGGCAGTTTATGACTGAAATTGGGCCGAAGCTTGAACAGGCCATGCAGCAGGTGATGAATACGGTAATTGACCCCCAAAGTGGGACTACGGTAGGACAAGAGGCACAAGATGTGATTCATGAATCGATCAATCACCTGAAGGCCCGCCTGAAAAAGACCGGCCTCGAAAACGAAGAAATCGCAGCACGCATCACCAAGCTCCTGGCCGAGGCGGAGCGGGAAAAAGCCGAAACTCGAAAACTCAACGCCGAAACCGATCAAATGGAGTTTTTTATGATGGCCCGCAAGCTCAAAC
Source organism: uncultured Flavobacteriales bacterium (assembly GCA_937899835.1). Lineage (GTDB taxonomy): Bacteria > Bacteroidota > Bacteroidia > Flavobacteriales_G > Salibacteraceae > CALCCE01. The sequence goes on from CALCCE010000174.1 coordinate 5,427, forward strand.
TCGTACTGGAAGCCCACCGGCTGTTTGCCCTCGATGGCGAAGAAGCCCCCGAAACTCAGCGCCTAAATGCCTTTATTGGATTGTTGGGTGCATATGGGGAGGGGCAGTGAGTAAAAAAAGAAGTGTGTCCCTTTTTTCAACTGCGGGGTTATGCACGTAAAACAGGCCCCCTATTTCTGAAGGGCTTGAAATGTAAATACCTCTACCCCCATTCAAATGATCACTGACAAATTGTTGCTGAAAGCCTGTATTTTTTTCAGCCTTTTGGGTAGCACAAATGAGCAAACTCCAACCAGTGCATCTACTTTTCATAACCGGCTATTGACTTGGGAGTATCAAAAAGAGGTGGCGGGAACAGTTGCTACTAAACGCACCTATGTATTGTGCGCCTATGAAAAAGCAGATACTGGCTATGTAAGGACTGAGGTATTGAAAACACCATACATGGTCCTTGATTATTCTGCATACACCACTCAGGTGGTTCAAAACAGATACCTGATCAACTCGGTAGGGGACATTATCGATTTAAAGTCTCAAAAATTAATTTTTGAACACATCGGCAGCGATCTTTTTGACGGCATAAAGGGTGATTCTGTCTTTTTCGTTCACGTTGGCAACCACTTAAGAGTACAACTGAAAGATGATAGCTTGAGACATTCTCAAATCAATTCCTCCCGATACTATTACCACCTCCGCACCAAAAGAATAGAGGAGTTAAAGACCGGCAAAAGGATGGAGATCTTGCCCTCCGCAGTGCATAAAATGATAAAGATACACGGTATTAAATCACCCAATAGAGACTATGAAGCACGTTTTACTCCTAAGGAGGAAGAAGACCCGTTTTGGCACACCAACGAAAGCAAATACGCAAGCTGTGGATGGGCACGCATCTTTCCTGTAAAGGGAACACTGTCGGTTACAGAAACGAAATCAGGAGCCGAGGTTTTCACTCAAGAGGCCATTTTCAGTTTTGGGCTAACACTTATTGAGTACCTTCCAATTCATTGGCTCAACGAAACAACACTGATCACGCATGCGTCCAATGGCCACTTACTTTTAATTGACCTGAAAAAGAATTCTGTTTCGAAATTCGAGCCCATCAGAGGTGTCAGAGACTGCACCTATCCTGCATATTTTAAAACGGATGGCCTTGGAAATCTGTTTTACATGTGTCCGAGTGATTCCGGGTATCAATATTTGGTAGACACCGCCAATCGAAAGACAAGCCTTACCAACACCCGTTGGCTTAGTGAAGATTTTGGAATCGTTTCCACCAATTACGACTACAGGGATATTTACGATGTAAAGTACACCTTCAGAGGCCAGGAAATCACTTCAGACACTACTCAGACCGTTTACTTTACTTTTCAAGCGAATAGACTTGCCTTCCAGTTAAAAGCAAAAGAAGCTCCCAAGCATTCGGGTTGTTCACAGGATAAAATCTTAATTTTTAATGGCGATGACCAATCGTTGGATACTATCAAAGTTGAATGCTTAGTACAATTGGTGGGCTGTTATTGAACCAATCGCAGCCCCTCTTCCTTCCGATCAAAATTTAGCTATATAGCAGGAATCTGTTGTTTCACCAATACTTTCCACTGAAAGTCCTCTCCACTTTGCTCAGAGCTCTTACCATACTGTAAACATCACAAGCAGGAAATATTCAGGGTAAACACCAACGCCAGAATGTCTTCGTTGGGTGGAGGTGGATTGGGAAGGTGCATATAAAATCACTTGCCAAGTGACAAAAACCGAGGCATCGCTGCCTTGTTCTTCTTTCAAGGACCAATGAACAGAACTTGGCGTGAAATTTGCGCTAAAGGGGAATTTTTAATGGCCCTCACCCAATGAAATACTCCTTCCATTTTGCTCCCTTCCCGCTTCTTTTTGGTACAATCCTTTCTTGTTTCATCACGCTTTTTTCAGGTCTAATTTATGGTCAGCCTGTACTTTTGGATAAAGTCGTCACGTTCGAGAGTTTTGACGATTTATCCATTACCTACTCTGCCATTGATGCCTGTGGCAATACCTATTGCACTGGTACCTTCAGAAATACCATGGACCTTGATCCTGGACCCGATACCGACATGGCGAGTGCTTCAGGCGCTTATGACCTTTTTTTAATCAAATTAGCCCCCAACGGAGATTACTTGTGGGGGTTCACTACAGGAGGCTCCCAAAATGACCACCCCGTGGGCCTGGCCATCGATGTGCAACCAGGAAACGGCTGCGGGAATCCAGTGCTTATCGGAAATTTTGCCTATTCAATTAATGTTGATCCCATCAATGGAGCACATCAGCTGACAGGCGCCAATGGCGGATACCAAAATGCTTTTGCCTTGAAGTTAGACGAGCTTGGTAACCACATCTGGTCAAGGTCTTGGGGCGGATCAGACGAACTATTGGCCAGTAGATTGCACATGGATGCAAGTGGTTCCTTATACATTACTGGAAAATTAAAGCAAACCGCCGACCTTGACCCAGGTCCTGGAACCGATATTAGAACGGCCACCAACAGCCATTACGGTTATTTATTGAAATTGGATGCGACTGGCAACCATGTTTGGTCCAAGACCATCGATGATCTTGGTTTCACCGAATTTAATTCAGTGTTGCCCGATGCATCTGGCAACTTGTACATCGCAGGTAAGTTTTTCGGCACCATTACCCCAAACTCAAGCTCCCCTCAAACACAAATATCTTCCAATGGAGATTCAGATGCTATCATCAAGAAGATTGATGCCAATGGCAACCTTATTTGGACGAAGACCCTGGGAGGTACGGCTTCCGATGGTGTGATGAGCATCACCGTCAATCAACAGCAAGAAGTAATCGTGGCAGGATTCTTTCGTGAAACCGTTGATTTCGACCCTGGGCAGAGCATCCAAAACCGCTCTTCCAAGGGTGGAATTGACATGTTTATCTTAGGTCTAAATGCCAATGGAGACTACAAATGGGTATATACAGAGGGCGGTTCAGGCAATGATTACCCGACCAGCCTTCTACTCGATCCTTCAGGAAACATCTACGCCATGGGTATTTATGCCAATACGGTCACTTTTGGGTCAAACAACACCCTCTCTGACAACGGAATTGGGCACAACGTCTATCTGCTTAACCTGGATCTTTGGGGCAATTTCAAATGGGTGCGCAATGTCGCCAGTCTCGATCCAGTAGTGGCATCGGGTCTCGTTTGGAACAACAATCAACTGATTTTTCAGGGCAATACTAAAAGCTCTCTTTCCTTAGAATTTGACAACGGAACCACCAGTTTAAATGCTACCTCCAGTTGTAATGGTTTCATCGCGTGGGTGAACGTTTTTCCAATCACTTTGGTGAATGAAAGCAATGCCCTCTCCCGCTTTTCGGTTTACCCCAACCCAACTCAAGATCAGCTGTTTTTCAATGCAGCGGGCAACACCCTTTCTTTCGTCACCTTGTTTGACATGCAAGGGCGTTCAATTATGCAAGCTGCTCCAGGTGAACGCGAACTAAACCTCCGACAATTGGCCGCAGGAGTCTACTTTTTACACCTCGCGACTCCCGAAGGAGTAGCGATTCAAAAGGTTGTAAAAGAATAACTGCATTGCCCCAAAAAGGGTTATGAGAAGGGTTTCCCCTCTCCTTCGCGGGCACAGGTGTGTTTTCACCACTTGCTCAGGTTAGTACAGCGAATGAATCCCTGTCCAGTACCTTCGGGTGCCATCTGTTAACGTTGGCCTCTATGCAGGTAGGTGTGGCTTGTAGAGCTTCAGCCAACAACCGCACCTTAAACTCAAGCTACCGCTGCAGAAATTGCGTTTCAAGGTTTATTCTTGCTGCATCACAAATTCCCCCCAGAATGATGACAGTAGAAAAAGGCATCCAAGATTTTTTATCCCATTGCCAGTATGAAAAAGGATTAAGTCCTAAAACCTTGTCCGCCTATCGGATTGATCTGCGACAGTTTTGCGAATTCCTGACTGAACACCAACAGCCGCAGCAACTGTGGGCGATCGACCGTAAAGTGCTACGGCTGTACCTCGAACAACTCGCGCAGTGGAAACCCAAAACCATCAAGCGAAAAGTGGCCTGCCTCAAGGCCCTGTTCAACCACTTAGAGTTTGAAGACTACATTCCGGTGAGTCCTTTCCGTAAGATGCGGGTACGTATCAAAGAGCCCCGGCAATTGCCCGTGGTGATGACCCAAAAAGAAGTGGCCAGCATTCTATCCACTGCCTACCAACGAAAAGCGGCCACTCCAAAAACCCAAGTCGGCAACTATGCGGAAGTGGTGCGCAATGTTGCCATCATTGAACTGCTCTTTGCCACCGGCATACGCGTATCCGAATTGTGCAGCCTCCAACCCGAACAAATTAACCTACAAAACGGCTTGATAAAAGTAAAAGGTAAGGGAAGTAAAGAACGCATTGTTCAAGTAATTCACCCCGCTGCCTTGGAGGCACTCCAGGAATACGCTTTGCTATTTCAGGCCCCAATCACCGCCCTAATCAGCTTTTTCATCAACCGACTAGGTTAAGAGCTCTCCACTCAATCCGTGCTTCACCTTATCCGCAACCTCTTCAAACATTC
>CALCCE010000175.1 GCA_937899835.1 uncultured Flavobacteriales bacterium
CGCACTACGACACGGCCATTTTCAATTATTTCGCCAACAACGACGGGCAATCACTCAAAGTGAGTGAAACGCAAGGGCAAAGCCTTCGCTACGGTGAAAACCCCCACCAGGAAGCACAATTTTTTGGAAAGTTGGACGACTTGTTCGAACAACTCCACGGAAAGGCATTGTCTTACAACAACTTGTTGGATGTAGACGCTGCCGTTACCCTCATGAACGATTTTCCGGCTGAGCAGCCTACCGTGGCTATTTTGAAGCACAACAACGCTTGTGGTTTGGCCTGTAGGGACTCGTTATTGGAAGCTTGGAAAGATGCCTTAGCGGGCGATCCGGTTTCTGCCTTTGGTGGCATCATCATTTCCAACCAGCCTATCGACGAAGATACGGCGGTGGAAATCAACAAAATCTTTTGTGAAGTAGTCATTGCCCCTTCTTTTTCAGAAGCGGCACTCACGGTGTTGCAATCGAAGAAAAACCGTATTCTGCTGCGCCAAAACCGACTTCCATTGCCAGAGAAGCAAATTAGAACGGTGCTCAATGGTGTATTGCAACAGGATCGGGATGCTTCGTTAGAAAAGGCAGAGGACTTGAAAACGGTGAGTAAGCTGGCTCCTACTCCGCAGCAAATCGACGACCTGTTGTTTGCCAACATTTTGGTGAAACACACCAAAAGCAACGCTATTGTTTTAGCCAAAAACCGGCAATTACTGGCCAGCGGAACCGGCCAAACCTCCCGAGTAGATGCGCTAAAGCAGGCGATTGTCAAGGCCAAATCTTTTGAGTTTGACCTTGACGGAGCAGTAATGGCTTCAGATGCGTTCTTTCCTTTCCCCGACTGTGTGGAAATTGCCAACCGTTCGGGAATCAAAGCGGTGATCCAACCAGGAGGTTCGGTGCGGGATCAGGAATCGATCGACTTTTGTGATAACCATGCCATGGCGATGGTGCTAACGGGTATCCGACACTTCAAACATTAAAATGGGATTATTCGATTTTTTTACCCAAGAAATAGCGATTGACCTCGGCACCGCCAACACGCTGATCATTCACAACGACAAGGTGGTGGTTGATGAGCCCTCCATCGTAGCAGTAGACCGCACCAGTTCAAAAATCATTGCGGTGGGCCGCCAGGCCATGCAGATGCACGGCAAAACCCACGAAAACATTAAAACCATTCGCCCCCTCAAAGATGGGGTGATCGCCGACTTTCATGCGGCCGAGCACATGATCCGTGGCATGATCAAAATGATCAACCCGGGTCGCAAGATGTTCAACCCCTCCCTCAAAATGGTGATCTGTATTCCTTCGGGCATCACCGAGGTGGAGAAACGGGCGGTGCGTGACTCGGCCGAGCACGCCGGAGCCAAAGACGTTTACCTCATTCACGAACCCATGGCTGCGGCCATCGGTATTGGCATTGATGTAGAGGAGCCCATGGGCAACATGATCATCGACATTGGTGGAGGAACCAGCGAAATTGCCGTTATCGCCCTGGGAGGAATTGTGTGTGATAAATCCATTCGGGTGGCTGGGGACGAGTTTACCAGCGACATCGAAGATTACATGCGCAGGCAACACAACATTTTGATCGGTGAACGCACCGCGGAACGCATCAAGATTGAAGTGGGTGCTGCTTTACCTGAGCTGGATGATCCACCGGAAGATTTTGCGGTACACGGCCGTGACCTGATGACAGGTATTCCGAAAGAAATTCACGTTTCTTACGTGGAGATTGGCCATGCCTTGGACAAATCCATCTCCAAAATTGAGGAGGCCATACTCAGTGCTCTGGAAATGACCCCACCCGAACTCTCTGCCGATATCTACAAAACCGGAATTTACCTCGCAGGAGGTGGTTCGATGTTGCGTGGACTCGACAAGCGGATTTCGGCCAAAACCAAATTGCCGGTGCACGTTGCCGACGATCCGCTGCGCGCAGTGGCCCGTGGTACCGGCATCGCACTGAAAAACGCCGACCGTTATCAGTTTTTGATCAAGTAAGCCGGGGTTCCCGGCTTTCGACTTTTCTGGCCTTCCCTGAAGGGCCGCTATTTATTGAAGCATGCGCAACCTGTTTGTACTCTTCTGGAAGTACCACCTATTCCTGCTGTTTCTACTGCTGGAAGGCATCGCTTTTCTTTTGATCGTTCAGGGCAATAAGCACCACAGCGGACAGTTTTATTCTTCAGCCAATGCAGTGGCCGGCAACTGGTACAGCCTGGTGAATAATGTTTCCGAGTACTTTGACCTGAAACAGGAAAACCAGGAGTTGGTGCGGGAGGTGGCCGAGTTAAAGTCGCTCGAACCCAAAGCTTTCCGGGTGGTTTCGGCCAGCGAGATCGAAATCAACGACACCGTTTACCAGCAGCAATACAAGTTTTTGGGCGCCAAGGTGATCAAAAGCACCGTCAACCGGCGAAACAACTACCTGATGCTCAACCGGGGCACTTCTGACGGCCTTGCGCCCGACATGGGCGTGATTGGCCCCAACGGAGTGGTCGGCAAGGTGCAAGATGTTTCCGAACATTTTGCCACGGTAACTTCGGTGTTGCACAAGCACACCAGCATTCCCACTTTGCACCCGAGTTCCGGGTTTCCGGGGTTGTTGAATTGGGACGGAGCCGACCCAACGGTGGGCATTCTCAACGATGTACCCTTGCAAGCCAAGGTGGCGGAAGGCGATACCCTGGTAACCAGCGGATCGTCCACAATTTTCCCTGAAGGGGTAGCCATTGGTACGGTGATCGATTTTGAGCCGAAACCGGAAAGCAATTTTCACCGCATCCGGGTGCGTCTGTTTACCAACTTCTACACCGTATCGCACTGTTTTGTGGTGAAAAACCTATTAAAAAGCGAACAATTGGAATTGGAAAATCAAATGGTTCAAGATGAGTAGCCTGGTGATCCGCAGCATCTTCAGTTTCCTGTTCCTGGTGATCCTACAGGTCTTGATTCTCAACAACATTCAGTTGGGGGGCTTCATCAACCCCTACATCTACGTCTTGTTTTTGTTAATGCTGCCCCTGCAAACCCCACGCTGGGCTTCGCTTTTCCTGGGTTTTGCCCTGGGATTGGTGATCGATGTGTTTTCACAAACCTACGGATTGCACACCGCGGCCACGCTGTTCATGGTGTACCTGCGCCCCTTTGTACTGCGCTTCATGGCCCCCCGAGACGATTATGAATTCGGGGCCCGGCCTTCCATCCGCGACATGGGCTTGGTTTGGTTTCTGTCCTATGCCGGTGTGTTGGTGGTCATTCATCACCTCGCCCTCTTTTTCCTGGAAGTATTTCGCTTCGACGAATTTCTCACTACGCTGCTACGGGCTGCTTTGAGTTCGGTGTTTTCGTTGGGGCTCATCATTCTCACCCAATTTCTCACTTACAGCGAACGTAAAACAACATGAGCCGCTCCCTCGAAGATCGAAAGTTTGTGGTGATCACCATTTTTGGTGTGGTGGCCCTGGCTTTTGCTGCCCGGTTATTTTACCTGCAGGTGGTGGACGATTCCCTCAAGTCTTCGGCGGAAAACCAAAGCATCCGCTACGTTACCCAATATCCGGTGCGAGGCAATGTGTACGACCGCAATGGCGCATTGTTGGTCTACAACGAAGCGGCCTACGACCTCATGGTGGTTCCACGTCAGGTAAAGGCCATGGACACACTGGCGTTCTGTGAATTGGTGGGCATTACCTTGGAAGATTTCCGGGTCAAATTCACCAAAGCAAAAGACTATGCCTGGCGCAAAGCTTCGGCTTTCGAGAAACAAATTCCGGCCAACTCCTGGGCTCCGATCTCCGAGAAATTGCACAATTATCCGGGTTTTTATGGCCAACAGCGTACTTTGAGGCGCTATCCTGATCCCATTGCGGCCCACGTATTGGGCTACATCAGCGAGGTGAACCAGCGCGACATTGAGCGCGACCCCAACCGCTACTACGAGTCGGGCGATTACATTGGCAAGAGTGGGCTGGAACGCACCTACGAAGCAGAACTGCGGGGCATTCGCGGTGTCAAGGCCTTGATGGTCGATGTGCACAACATTGTTCAGGGCAGCTATCAGGATGGCGCAAGAGACACACTGGCCATTTCGGGCAAAGACCTCATGTCTACCCTTGATGCACAATTGCAAGCCTACGGCGAATTGCTGATGCACAACAAAAAGGGAAGTATCGTGGCCATAGAACCCAGCACGGGAGAAGTCCTTAGCATGGTGTCAAGCCCCAACTTTGATCCCAACCTGTTGGTAGGCCGCGACCGGGGCAAGCACTACAAAACCTTAGCGGCCAACGATTCGCTCGACCCGCTCTACAACCGGGCAACTTACGCCATTTACCCTCCGGGTTCCATCTTCAAACTGGTGCAAGCGCTCATTGCCATGGAAGACGACATCATTACGCCCAACACCGGTTTTGCTTGCAACAAGGCTCTGGTGGGTTGTCACAACCACCCTCACCCCTCTTCGGTAGGCAAAGCGGTACAGTTCTCGTGCAACCCTTACTTCTACAATGTGTTCAAGCGGCTTATCAACCGCAACGAAGCTTCCAGCACGTTCAAAGACAGCGAAATTGGCCTGAGGCGTTGGAAAAAGCAAGTAGAAAGTTTTGGCCTGGGCGTGAAGCTTCCGCTGGATATTCCGGGCAAATGGGGCAACATTCCGGGTCCTGGACTATACGACAAGTTTTACGGCAAAGGAAGCTGGGCCTTCAGCACCATCTACTCCTTGAGCATTGGCCAGGGTGAGATCATTGTAAACCCGGTACAGATGGCCAACCTGGCCGCTATTCTTGCCAACCGTGGCCATTATTACCCGCCTCATTTGGTGAAACAGATTGGCGAAGACGGTACCAAGCGCACAGCGTTTACCTCACGGCAAACTACGGTAGTGGGCTCAGAACATTTTGAAACGGTGATAAACGGGATGCAAGCGGTAGTAGACGCTCCCGGAGGCACGGCACGCCGGGCGCGCATCAAAGGCATTGATGTATGCGGCAAAACGGGTACTGCTGAAAACCCGCACGGAGAAGACCACTCAGTATTCATCGCCTTCGCACCAAGAGAAAATCCGCAGATTGCCATTGCGGTTTATGTGGAAAATGCCGGCTTCGGTGGCACCTGGGCTGCTCCAATCGCCAGTTTGATGATTGAGCAATACCTCACCGATTCCATTGCTGATCCGGCCAAAGAAGCCCGTATTTTGGAAGCCAACCTGCTGGATGTACAAGTAGAAGAGGAGGGAGATGCGCACTAAGCCCAATACTTTCGCCAACCTCGACTGGCTCACCATTGGGGTGTACCTGCTGCTGGTATTTATGGGATGGCTCAACATTTATGCTGCTACCTACGATGCCGACAATCCCAGCCTTTTCGATTTGGGTCAGAGCTACGGTAAACAAGCCATCTGGATTGGTTTAGGCTTGGTAGTAGCCACCCTAAGCCTCCTCATAGAAGGGAGGTTTTACCGAAATATCGCCTACGGAAGTTTCATATTCACTACCCTGCTGGTGGCAGGGGTGCTGGTGTTTGGCAAAGAGATCAATGGCGCCAAGTCATGGTATGCTATTGGCAGTTTTACACTCCAACCTTCCGAGTTTGCAAAGATTGGAACAGCACTGGCTATCAGTGCCTTTCTCAGTGAATTCAATGTGAAGGCCAAGGAGTTTAGTACCACTTTGAAAGCATTGGTGCTGGTAGGTCTGCCGGCGGGTTTGATTTTGCTACAGCCCGATGCAGGCTCAACCTTGGTATTTGCCTCTTTCATCTTTGTGCTCTATCGGGAAGGGCTTTCGGGTAACTTCTTGCTTTTTGGCCTTCTATGTGCTGTCCTGTTTGTATTGGCATTGCTCTTTGAAATTGCCAGCCTGGCTTTAATCCTTTGTCTGCTCACCACCTTAGTATATGCCTCTCTTTATGCCAACTGGAAATTTCTGGCAGGTGGCTTTGCACTCATTGGAATTCCCAGTTATGTGCTCCTGATGGTCGTGGAGAAGCCTTTGTTTCTCATTGGCTACCTGGTACTGTTATTGGTAGGTGCCATCGTCTACAATTTCCGCCTCCGCGAAATCCGCAACCGGGGGCAGCGCAACCGCATGCTGCTGGTGACCCTGGCCAGCATCGGGTTTATGTTCACCGTGGGGTTCATTTTCAACAACGTGTTGAAGGAGCACCAACGCACGCGCATCACCCTGCTTCTCGGTGAAGAAAGTAAGTTGGAAGATCAGGTCAATGAACTGAAGCTTACCCTCAGTGGTTTGCCCGAAGATGCACCACAGCGCAAAGAAGTACGCAACGACCTGCGGGAAAAGAAACGCTCACTCCACCGCTTGCGCAACGGAGTGGGCTGGAACCTGCGGCAAAGTAAAATTGCCATTGGCTCGGGAGGTTTTGCCGGCAAGGGTTTCTTGCAAGGCACCCAAACCAAGTACAATTATGTTCCGGAGCAAAGCACCGACTTCATTTTTTGTACCGTAGGCGAAGAATGGGGCTTTTTGGGCAGCACGGTAGTGATCGGCTTGTTCCTCATCTTAATGGGTCGATTGGTCATGATGGCCGAACGGCAGCGCTCGGCATTTAGCCGGATCTACGGTTACTGCGTGGCGTCCATTCTGTTCTTTCACATGACCATCAACATTGGAATGACCATTGGGCTTGCCCCAGTAATCGGAATTCCGCTGCCCTTCTTCAGCTATGGAGGTTCCTCCCTTTGGGCATTTACGGCCCTTCTATTCATTTTTTTGCGCTTGGATACCGAGCGGATGCAAGTGCTGCGTTGAGATGGCGTGACCGAAAAGCACTTTGTTCATCAACGAATCAAAAATACTATCCTACCCGATCCTCGAGATGAGAAGCCCTGGATGGAGACCTAAATATAGCCTACCGTAGTTGCAAATCAGACTACCCGGTCTTCGAACGGTGTCGAGAAGCCCGGGATTGAATAGAGCAGGTTAAGCGTGATGACCAGTCCCGGATTCTTAATACCAATAGGATAGATATA
>CALCCE010000176.1 GCA_937899835.1 uncultured Flavobacteriales bacterium
AAAGGCCCGAGGATAATGCCGGCTATAAACCCACCAAGGTGGGCAGCATTGTCTACGGATCGGGTGAGGCCAAAGAGAAAGGTAAAGCCCACAAAAATGAAGGCCAGTAGCAGAAAACCTTTGGCGTCCTTCCACTGAATAACTTTGAGTGGTATAAAACTGAATAGCGCTCCGTACAGGCCCATGATGGCCCCTGAGGCGCCCACCGAAAAGGCTGGGTCGTTCCACCAAAGGCTGACCACACTACCGGCCAGGCCACAGAGTAAAAACAACCATAGAAACCGCCACCGTGAGAGCATTTCTTCGAGAAACAACACACAAAAAACCAAACCGAAAAGGTTGTTGCCCAAGTGCATTACACCACCGTGTAGAAAGATACCGGTAAACAAGCGCCACCATTCACCGGCATCAATGGAAGGTTCGTGCAAAGCGCCCCAGGCGATGAGGTCGGCTCCTCTTGGATGGATAAAGTTTACTCCGGAAAATACCATGGCTAAAAACACCAGGATGAGCACATCACTTATCATCGCTACTGCTGGCATCGATCGTCTCGGAACAAGAATGGCCAGCCAGGTGAGGTCGCGGTACCAGGGAGCCCCCGATCCAATTTTCTGTTTTCTCAGCGTTTTTACGTCTAAACGGCAAAAAGGTAGAAACAACAAGAAAAGCAAGGGCCCGGAAGCCAGAAAAATGAAAGAAAAGCTAAGCCCTCGGTTGTTGCGTTCTTCATAAGGCGTATCGCTTGGTTCGAGTACAAAAGTGAGCTCCGGTTGAGGTACTTGAAATTTATCGATGGCTGCATTAAATCGATCCAGCTTGTCGCCTTGTTGCACCAGCTTAAAATGGTGAAAGCTGGCAAAGTCGGTCGCTTCCAAATCCAATAAAGTGCGTTTCTGAAAATGACGGTAGGCCAGGTCGAGTTCTTCATCGCTGAGGCTGCTCTTCTCGGAGTGGGAAAAATGGAGTCCCAACCAATAAGCAGCTGTGCTATCGCTAATAAGCGGGTAGGCAAAGGCATAGCTAAAAACCAGTCTGTTGTTGTTTTTCCCTTCGTACCGCGATTCGATTTGCGAGGCGGGCAACCAGGTTCTCTGCGGCATTCGGTCGATCCTGAGGTAGCGTTCGGGGTTGGATGGCAGCGCATCAACCGTGGCAACATGGGTCAGTTGAGCGGTGTAGTTCAACAAAAACATACTACCAGCAATCAAGGAACCGCTCAAGCTGACCCAGGCGATGCCTTGAAAAGCGCTAATGGTTTTGTCTTTCTTTTTAAAGTCGAGAATGCGAAGCTTTGGCGTGAGAAAAACCATCACCAAAATGCCCGAGTACAAGAGTGGCCCAACGATATTAAAAAGCACCGGATCGAAGGGCAGTTGAGGAGTAGTGATAAAGATTCCCAGTATCAATGCCATCCAGGCACACCATCCACCAACGGTCATGCCGAGCAGGGTGGGCAAAATGTGGGCCAGTTTGAGGTAGTATTTGCGCACGAAATTGGGGTTAATGCTCAAATATAGCTGAATTTACCCCTTGAACCTGATTACATTTACTCCGCTGGTGTAAACTGACGAAGTGAATCTTGTCGTTGCCGGTACTCTTGGAACTCTTGGTTGTAAGCTTCGTTTTCGGGGTCAGATATGCGTTGGTTCATTAGGCGTGCAAATTCGGGATCGCCCCAATGGATGGCATTCACGATAGAGGCAGAAGGAGTGAGGTAGACGGCAGTCGTCAGGCTAAACAACATGGCAGTGTGCGCAATCATGTTCTTGTAGTAAGTATCCAGTTCTTTTTTCCTTTTTTGCACAATTGAAGCGCTAGAAGCAATACCACCAAGGATGCGGCCATTCCAGCCAACAGGTTGACTTCAGCTCCGGGCCAAAATAGAAGCTTAAAAAGCAGCCCTATAGGGCCCGAAGCAAGGAACATCCCTCCAACAATGGAAAGGGCAAGGTTGGACTGACGGATGACTTTATCGCAGAGAAAGTAAAACCCAACGGGAAATACAAACAGCTAACTCCCGCCAATCCAACAGCCATCAATACCGATCAGCCGGGCCAATGAAAAAATCGAAAAACCAGTCCAATGAGCGCTATGACGATCAGTACTTTTTCTATACGCATGTTTAGGAGTTTGGGGTTAATCCTTCAAGGGCTTGATGGGCTAATGACAACCAATTTTCATGATACTCTCGCGGCACTTGCATCCAGTCTTTCATGGGGCGCTTTTTTCCGGAAGGGTCCCACAGTGCTGCACCTGGATACTTGTCCATCACCAGTGCAATTTCTTCACGCCCAAGCTTAAAAACCATTGCCTCTTTAAAAAATGCAGCAAAGGCTTTACCGCCGGTTTTTAAACAAGGTTTGCCAAACATTTGACCCGCTACTACCCCATGGGAGGATTCCAGTTGGTTGGCGATTTGGTGGTAAAGGTCCATGCTCATATATGGGAGTGATTTTTGGGAAAAAAGAAGATGGAAGCTAAGAAAATTGAAATTAAAAGCTGATCATTCAACGATTATCGGCTTGGGAGCAAGGTTCGGGATCCTGTCTGCAATAGAAAAAACAAATGTGCTATCTATGGGGTTGCCCAAGGAATCCACTTCATATTCTTTTTGAATAAGGCAATAGAACAACAGTTCATTGGGTGCATAATAAACCAGAACATTGCCACCAGTAGCAGTAGTCCAACCGTTTCCTATTGACCTTACATAGCCGCCAAAAGATTCTACCAGCTGAATGATCTTTAAGCTATCGATCGTTTTTCCCAATTTAAGATGGTACAAACGCCAACTGATGATCTCTTTACAACCTTGGATATCATTGATACAAAAGGGATAGTAAGGGTTTTTAGCTATGGTTTCCTCCAAGGTTTTTTCTTCGGATACTTTATCACAGGATGAAATTTCTGCTTCAATTGGGCACGTTATTTCTACTTCATATTGAATGGAGTTGTCACCCACAGTTTTGATAAACTGCACTTGACCACAAGGGGCTGCAGCAAACCGATATCCGTCTTCAACCAGCGCTTCCAGTGTCAAAGCTGAATTTACTTCGAAAGGGTGCCAATGGGGAGAACGGTCAACAGTGTTTGGACGCTGCAGACCATTTAGGGTTAATACCAACAATACAGTTGCTCCTAAAGCGACAACAAACAAAAATTGGTTTTTAGGGAAGGCCATAGCCTAAATGCTTTAGACAACAGCAGGGGCAAAATTCATTCCTAAAATTCTGAAAACCTTGTGTTCTGCTGGTCCACGTATTGATGGAAGCAGCCTACTGCTATCAAACGACGAAAGGCGCCCAAGAGCGCCTTTCGATGAAATACAAATAAAATGAGGTTGCGTTTACCCTTCCGGTACCGGAAAGCCCCTGTCACGCATCAAGGCATCAATTTTTGCATCCCGACCGCGGAAAAGGCGGTAAGCCTCCGCTGGATCAATAGCGTTGCGAGGAGCGAAAAGATATTTCACCGCTTTTGCGGCCAACTCCTCATCGTAGTAGCCGCCGGGTGCTTCGGCAAAAGCTTCTGAAGCATCTGAGGTCAGCACATCGGCCCACATGTAACCGTAATAAGCGGTAGCATACCCTTCTCCACTAAACACGTGGCTGAAATGCGGTGTGCGGTGGCGCATGGGCAACTCTTTGGGCATGCTGAGCTCGGCGAGTGTGGTGCGCTCAAAAGCATCCACATCCAGGTTGGCCGGATCAGCCAGGTGCAGGCGCATGTCCATGATGGCTGAAGCCAGGTATTCCGTAGTAGAAAATCCTTTGTTGAACGTACCGGCATTTTTGATTTTCGCTACCAGTTCGGCTGGCATGGGTTCTCCGGTTTGAAAGTGTACCAGGTAGTTGTTAATTACTTCGTCGGTGGCCAACCAGCGCTCCAACAACTGCGATTGGAATTCGGTGTAATCGCGCACTCCGTTGTTGAGGGTCGGGTATTTTACATTGGCAGAGAAGAAGTGCAACGCATGTCCAAACTCATGAAAAAAGGTGGTAGCATCGTCCCAAGACACCAGCAAGGCTTCTCCCGGAGCGGGCTTCACAAAGTTGGAGTTGTTGGACGCCAGCACGTTGGTTTTGCCATCGAAGGTGGTGAAGTCGCGGTAGGTGGTAGCCCAGGCGCCAGAGCGTTTTCCGGTACGGGCATAAGGGTCTAAGTACCACAAGCCAACGTTGTCGCCGGTGGTTTTGTCGGTCACTTCCCACACTTTTACGTCTTCGTGAAACACGGGTACTGAACCTTCCTTAACCGGTTGAAAACTGTAGTTGAACAGGCGACCGGCTACATAATGCATGGCTTCGGTCAGTTTGTCCAGTTGCAAATATTGTTTCACTTCATCCGAGTTGAGATCGTATTTGGCCTTGCGCACCTTTTCGGCATAAAAGCGATAGTCCCACGGCTCAATGGTGATTTTGTCGCCATTTTGGTCGGCAATGGCCTGCATGTCGGCCACCTCTTCCGCCACGCGTGAAATGGCAGCGGGCCATACAGCTTCCATCAGTGCATTGGCATTCTCGGGTGTTTTGGCCATGCGGTCTTGCAGGCGCCACTCGGCATAGTTGGCATACCCGAGCAATTCAACACGCTCCCTGCGAAGCTTTAGAATGTTGGCAATGATCTGATTGTTGTCATACTTATCACCGTTATCACCCCGGGAGTAATAATTGGTCCATACCTGTTGGCGCAGTTCCCGTTCGGTGGAGTAGGTGAGGAAAGGATCCATCGAAGACCGGGTGTTGGTGATGGCGTATTTCCCCTCCTGACCGTTGTCGGCCGCAATTTTAGCCGCTGATTTGATGAAGCCTTCTGAAAGGCCTCCCAGTTGATCTTCCGAAAGGAAGGTGATGTAGTTTTCCTCGTCGTGAAGCACGTTGTTGGAAAATGACGTATAGAGGCTCGATAGTTCTTTGTTGATGGCAGCGTAGCGCTTTTTCTTTTCCGGGTCCAGGTTGGCCCCATTCATTTCAAAGCGTTTGTATACCAATTCGATCACGCGCTGTTCAGGAGCCTCCAATGGAGTCGCCTGAGCGGCTTCGTACACCGTTTTAATCCGTTGAAAAAGTGCCTCGTTTTGGGTAATGGCCGAGCGGTATTCTGAAACTTTGGGCGACAACTCTTTTTGAATTTCCCGAAACTTAGGGCTCGACAGGTTGGCGCTGAAGATGCCATAATAGTTGAAGGCACGTTTTAGAGCCGCTCCTGAGCGCTCCATAGCCGCAATGGTGTTGTCGAAAGTTGCTGGCTCCGTGTTGGCCGAAATGGCTTCAATGTCTGCCAGGTGCAGTTCGATGCCTTCTAAAATTGCACCCTTCACGTCTTCCAACTTCATTTGATCGAAGGCAGGGACGCCTCCATAAGGGCCGGTCCATTCTTGCAACAACAGATTTTCGCTCATGGTAGGAGTAGCTTCAGCAGGTGCTTCTTGGGGTTTTTCCTGGCCACAGCCACCCAACACGAGCGCGGCAGCTGCTAAAAGACCCCACGTCTTTCGGTGTACTTGATGTATCATGGGCTGGAAGTTCAAAATTTTTTGGGATTTCACCCGCAAATTCCTGTGAAAAGCTGGTAAGAGTTGTAGAATGATAACTCATTGAGCATAGCACCGCGAATAATGGGCTATGCAAATGTGGATCATATCGCTGCTTCTTTCCTTCCTTGTGCTTTCTCACAGCTTTTACCGACCGATCACGAATTGTCTTCCTGTTCGTCATTTAACTGCTTCAGGTACCTTCTGAACTGAAGCATTTTTACGCCAGGAAATCCCATAAAAATCAATCCGAAGATGCTACCGAAGAAACCCAAGAGTTGGTAGTTGAAGTTAGGGCTTCCAAAAAGGTAGATCAATACCGAAGCGATGAAAGCGATCAATCCTACGATGAAAGGAGATAAGAGGTTGTTCCAGGTTTTTTTGATTTCTTCTGGGGCCATAGGAAAAGCGTGTTTCAAGTGATGTTGACGGGTAAAGATTGTATCTGGCAAAAGGGTAAGCTTCCCCAATGATAACCCAACTTTCGGGAAATTCTCTTTGAATTTACTGATCTTTTTGTCAAAAAGGCAAGGGCACAATAGGCCTCTACCGCTTTTAAACGCCTTTTTTGTTAATACTTAAAAGTAGCGATTGTACTTTACCGGATACCGGGGTAATTTTGATCTTTTAAATCACAGAAATAAGTCTCTTTTCTACACCCAACAGAAACAATCAGGAGCAATGAAAAATCTCTTTCTTCTCTGTCTGACCATTATGGTTACTTGTGTGGCTGCTGCCCAGGACAAACAGCAGCAAGATGCTGAAGCGATCAAAAAAATGTGTGGCTGTTTTGAGGTCACCTTCAACTTTGCTGAGACCTTTAGCTATAGCGATGATTCTTTGTATCACCCCTCGCACACCGAAACCTCAAAAGCATTGGAGTGGGCACAATTGGTGATAGACGAGAACAATTTCATTTCCATTCAGCACATTCTTCAGGTAGGAGATCCTGCCAAGCCTTACATCATCAAACACTGGCGGCAAGATTGGTTGTACGAAAACACCGAATTCTACATGTATAATGCCGACAATCAATGGGTTTTCGAGCAGAAAGCTAAAGATGAAGTGATGGGCCAATGGACGCAAAAAGTATATCAGGTGGATGATAGCCCGCGTTATGAAGGTTCGGCTACGTGGGTACACGTGGACGGCAAAAGTTATTGGGAAAACGCCACTGACGCTCCACTACCAAGAAGAGAATACACTACTCGTAGCGACTACAACCTCACCATTCGGGGCAACCGACAAGAGATTACCCAAGACGGCTGGGTACACGATCAGGACAACAGCAAGGTGATACGGGAAAAAGGAAAAGAAGACGTGCTGCTGGCCAAAGAAAAGGGGTACAACACTTATGTGAAAGTGGACGATAGCCGTTGTCAGGGTGCAGCCGATTGGTGGAAAGAACACCACGAAAAGTGGGCCACTGTGCGCTCGGTTTGGTCGGATGTTTACAACAGAAATACCGATTTGACATTGCACCAAAAGGTGGACAACAAAGCACTCTACAAACACCTTTTTCAAGACGACTGCATCAAAGAAAAGCAGATCAGAGTAGTGATTGAATCCTTTGTAGCGAAGTAAAAATGGTTAGAACAATCGTCCTTGGACTGGCCCTTTGGGCACTGATCTCCGCCCCGGTTCTGGCAGAGGAAGGCAATATCTTTTTAGAGCGCTCTTTCTGGAAGACCAACCCTTCTGTTGAAGTGGTGAAAGAAAAGATAGCTGCAGGGCATGATGCTACTGAGTTGAACCAGTTTGCCTTTGATGCGGTATCGTGGGCACTCATTGAAAAGGTGGATAATTCAACCATTCTTTTTTTGCTACAACAAGAGGGCAACGGTGTAAACAAACTGACCCACGATGGCCGGACCTATATTTTTTGGGCCGCTTACCGAAACAACATGGAGATCATGCGTCACCTGATCAAAAATGGCGCTAAAACAGATATTATTGACAGCCACGGGTATAGCTTGCTCAACTTTGCAGCAGTAACCGGACAAAAAAACCCGGAACTGTACGATTTCTGCATCAAACACGGATCCGATCCGCTCCAAGAAAAAAACCGGGAGGGAGCCAATGCGCTGCTGCTTGTGGCACCGTTCCTGAAAGACTTCACGATGATTGACTATTTCGTGGAGAAAGGCCTTAGTCTGGAAAGTACAGACAATGCGGGAAACGGTATTTTTAACTACGCGGCCAAAAACGGCAACACTGAAATGCTCGATCAGCTCATTGCCAAAGGTGTTTCCTACAAAGGGTTGACCAAAGAAGGTGGAAACGCCATGATTACGGCCAGCCAGGGCACCAGGAGCCACACCAATACGCTGGAGACCTTTCAATACCTTGAAAAAATGGGCATTGAACCCAATGTGACCACGAAAGACGGGGTTACTCCGTTGCACGCCTTGGCCCGCAAAAGCAAGGACCTAAAGCTATTCCGTTACTTCATTGAGAAAGGGGTAGACCTCAACCAGAAAGACGAAGACGGCAACACGCCGTTTTTGCGCGCAGCTTACAACAATAATTTAGAGTGCCTAAAGTTGATGGTGCAACACGATGCAGATGTCAATTTGGTCAACAACAAAGGCCAGTCACCATTGATGATGGCAGTGCGAGGCAACGCTCCGGAGGTAGTAGCGTTTTTGCTTGAAAATGGAGCCTCGGCCGACCTGAAAGATCAGGAAGGCAACAGTTTGGCGTATTACTTGTTAGAATCATTCAAAGCCGAAAAGCAAGCATCTTTTGACAAGAAGCGAGAGATGCTTCAAGCGCAAAAGGTAAATTTTGCTGATCAGCAAGGCAACGGAAATACGTTGTATCACCAAGCTGTGCTGCACAATGATCCAGCAATGTTGCAGGCGGTTGCTCAAATGAACATTCCCATCAATGCAAAAAACAAAGAAGGGGTTACGGCTCTTCATTTGGCTGCAATGAAATCCAAAGATGCACAAATCTTAAAGTGGTTGTTGGAGCAAGGCGCAGACAAAACCATTGTGACTGATTTTGAGGAAACAGCCTACGGTCTTGCGCAAGAAAAAGAACTACTGGCAAAAAATAACATTTCAATCGAATTCCTGAAATGATGACTTTCTTCTTACGCCGTGTTTCCCTTGCGGCATTAATTGTGGCGCTGTTTGGCTTTATTCCCGCTTCGGAAACGGCCAACTACAAGTGTATGATTCAGCTCAAAAATTATACTGGGGAAGGAGCTTATGTAATCGTATCGCTGATGGACAAGGACGGGAGCTATAACCAAACGCTGTACGTCCAGGGCAAGGACCATGAATGGTACAATGAGATTGGCGAATGGTGGAAGTTTTATGGCCGAAGAAGGCCGAACATCGACGGCATCACCGGAGCAACCGTAGGCGGAGGAGAAAGAAGCGTGTGTGTGCTGAACATTCCCAAAGACAAAATCAATGCGGGTTATAGCTTGCGCTTCGAAACTGCCGTAGAAGATCAAGAGTATTATCCGGCCGACATTCAATTTCCACTTACTACCGAAAATCTACAAAAGAAAGCAGAGGGTACAGGCTTTATCCGGTACGTGCGTATACTAGCGCAATAAACGGGCCTGATGACGCTTTCGATCTGGAGGTACAGCCACCTTTTTCTGGCGCTTTTTTCATCTCTTTTTCTAATTGTGGCTTCCATTACGGGAGCCATATTAGCTTTTGAGCCTATTTCTTATTCCGGGCAGCCTTTTGCCATCCACAACCTCTCAGAAGTATCGCTGGAGCACACGGTTGTTGCCTTAGAAAACCGCTACGATGAGGTGCTTTCGCTTGAAGTGGACGCCAACAACTTCGTACTGGCTTCCGTCATTACGGAAGAGGGGAACAGCCTCGAGGCCTACATTGACCCCGCCACGGCAGAAGCCATTGGAGAACCGCTTGAAAAGGCTCCAATTTTTGAAATCACTACCAATTTTCACCGCTCCCTCTTTCTCAAAAGTACCGGTCGAATCATTGTTGGCATTTTTACCTTTTTCCTCTGCTTGATGGTGGTTTCAGGGTTTTTGTTGCTGCTCAAGCGGCACGGAGGAGTGCGTCAACTGTTCTCCAAAGTGCACAAAGAGAATGCCTCAGAATACTACCATGTGGTGTTGAGCAAATGGCTGTTGATCCCCATTTTGCTGATTGCTTTATCTGGTGTCTACCTCTCTGTTGAGAAGTTTGGATGGTTGCCCTCTGCCTCAGTGACCCATGCCGAATTACCGGTAATTACCGAAGAAAACGTCACTTACTCCTCCAGAAATTATGCCCCATTTCATGCAATATCCCTATCGCAGTTAAAGCGTTTGGAGTTTCCGTTCTCTACCGATCCTGAAGATTATTTTTTGGTAGAGCTACAAGACAAAGAGTTGCTGGTACATCAATATACTGGTGAGGTACTAAGCGAAGCGGACTACCCTTTGGTTCGGTTGTTTTCTGACATCTCCATGTCGCTGCATACCGGAAGGGGCAATGTACTTTGGTCGGTTATATTGTTGATTGCCAGCAGTTCTATTTTATTTTTCCTCTACACCGGCATTGCTATTTTTATCCGAAGAAAGCGCAACAGCAGCTACGCCCTTCCCGAAACACTCGGACAAGATGAATGCGAGATTATCATTTTGGTAGGCTCTGAAACCGGCACCACTTTTAGATTTGCGGCTGCGCTGTGCAACGCTTTGTATCAGGCGGGTAAAACGGCTTTTGTAGCTGAGATGAATGCTTACACCACCTATCAAAAGGCCCGCCACCTGGTGGTGTTGACGGCAACTTATGGCAACGGAGAGGCAACCACTAATGCTCGAAGATTTGAACAGCTGGTACAAGACCGGCCACCCAGCCAGCCCCTTTCCTATTCGGTCGTGGGCTTTGGCTCGTTGGACTACCCTCATTTCTGTGCTTTTGCGGAGCAGACTGACGTGCTACTTGGTGCCATTGATCGTTTTAGCGCTACCACTGCGCTGGCTAAAATCAACAAAGGTTCAGTAGCAGCATTCTTATCGTGGGCCAATGATTGGAGTACACAAATAGGCTTTGCGATCGATTTGTCCGTTATCCAAAAGGAAATAAAGCCCGAAAAGCGCTATACTTTTCAGGTAGTGGATCAAACACCCTTGAATGCCGATGATACTTTCTTAATGCAATTATCAACCGATGCGCGGATAGAATTCACCTCAGGAGATTTGCTCAAAGTGTATTGGTCAGAAGAGGAAGAAGCCCGACTCTACTCCATTGCCCGTATTGGTAAACACATTTTGCTCAGCATCAAAAAGCATGAATTTGGAAAGTGCTCTACCTTTCTTTCGCAGTTAAACCGGAGCGATACCTTTCAGGCCAGCATTCAAAAGAACGAACATTTTCACTTTCCTGGTACGACTAAAAAGGTGGTAATGATCGCTAACGGTACTGGAATTGCACCCTTTTTAGGCATGCTAAAAGCACACGCGCACCAAGTTCCAACAGTGCTTTTTTGGGGTATTCGCTCGAATAGCTCCCTGGACATCTACCAAACGATGGGTTTCAGTTTTCATGAAAAATCGCTTGCTACAGAAAGTCACTTGGCTTACTCCTTCAACAACAAACAATACGTTCAGCACTTGGTAGAAAAAGAAGCTGTTTTGGTGGTTGAGACATTAAAACAAGGAGGCACAATCATGATCTGTGGCGCCATTCAAATGCAAAATGAGGTCTTGGAGTTGTTGGATAATCTTGCGGGAGATTTACCCAACCCCCTTAGCTATTACGAACAGAATGGACAGTTGAGGATGGATTGTTATTAAAACAAGGTGGGTTCGAGCCTTGTTATAGTTTCTTTTCGATCAAATCGCTATGTTGAATGACCACCTATGAGTAAAGCTTCTTTCATCTATTAGCTAAGTGCCGGATTGAAAGAGCAGACGGCAGGTAGCAGGAGCATCTGTCATGGCAAAATTTAGGGGTTTTTAAGAAATTGGTACCGCACAAAGCTTTGTATCTTTTCGCCAAGGCAACTTAACTTCAAAATACCATCATGGCCAAGTTTTTTAGAAAGGAGCGAGCGGCATTTATTGCCAATAACAATTTAGCCTCTTACTTAAAATATGCCTTAGGGGAAATTGTGTTGGTTGTGATTGGCATACTCATCGCCGTAGGCATCAACTCCAAGACGGTAGAATACAAAAATCAACAGCGGGAAGAAAAAATTCTGCGTCAACTGCTGGTTGAATATGAGTCCAACCTGGAAGAAATCAATGATAAAATCAAGATGAGGAACCTCATCATGGGCTCTATTGAAAAACTCATTTACTATGCGGACAGTGGAATAACGTCCAATGATTTAGACAGTGTGAGTTTCCACCTTTTGCGCACCAATTACGATCCAACTTTTGATCCCTCCAATGGGGTAACCACAGAGCTATTGAATTCAGGAAAATTTTACCTCTTACAGAATGAAGAGTTAAAGGGCCATTTAACCTCATGGTCGGGTGCGGTGGCAGAGTTGGCCGAACAAGAGGAATTGACCGCCAGGTTTGTTTATGAAGAGTACATGCCTTATTTGATTGAGCATTTTGAGCACCGGTCGATACTTACTTCCAAATACGACAGCAAAATGCAAAAGCTTTACACCCAAGGAACCAGTAAGAAGTTGAACGTTCCGCGGACCATCAAAAAAGAGGTGCTGGAGGCGATTCTTAATGACCAATCCATTCAAAGCTATATTATTTTTATTGGCAGACTACACGGCTCAGGAAATAGCCAATCGATGGATACCAAAAATAAAATTCAGCGAATAATAGATACGATTAAGGCTGAATTAGGGGCTCCAAGGTTCAATTGAGTTAGCTTTTACGCTATCTTTTTCCGTAAGGCAAAAGTGTTTAGGCTTTCACTTCTTTTCCTGTTAAATAGCTTTTGGAGTGAATGTTGTGAGTAGCGGTCCTAACGCTACAACATGAAACACTACCAATAATCCAATGAGAGCTGCCTTTGTCACTTTGCTTTTAAGCGGAGTTCTATTTTATCCGGCCTTATCACAGAAGGTGTTATACATTAAGGGATACCACAACTCTGACTTTTTTAGGAGAACAGAGTTGATTCTCGGAAATAGAGATCTGACCAGCCTGAAAAAAACCACCTATTACTTGAGTCAACACAAAAGGCTATCCACAGCCATCGGGTTGAAAACCATCAACAACTGGTACCACGAGCTTGAATTGTCCATAAGTGGGGGCCTGCCACCTTTTGAACATACGAGCTATTTTACGCAATCGACAGGGGAATTTTCCGGTCTGATGTTTAACCTTCACGTAGAAACAGCTAGAAAAATGGCCGCAACAAACATTATGGACTTGTATCTGGGTACGGGGTTAGGCGGACATTTGGGAGGGAATGAATACGACCCTGAAAGCAACCTGAGGTATCCTGTATCAGATTTTCATGTTGGTGCAGTTTGGAGTCTGATACCGCGAATCACCATCCCGCTTTTTTCGCAATTTAGTATGGACTTCAATGTTAAAATGGGCTTACTACAATGGGATATGGTGAGGTCCAGGGTTAGTAACCCAGTGATTCCAGTAAAAAACCAACAGCGTACAACTTCCAAGTGGCGGTTGCTATCATCTAGCCACAGCGTTCGTTTGGGACTGGCCTATCGGTTAACCGGTCGCAAAAATGAAGATAGATAGGGGCGTTTTTCAGACTGGAGAGAGTACTATGATCAGGTAAAAATAGCATCGGAAACGTGCTGTTTTATCGCAGATGCGCTGCAATGGTAGCTTTTAGGAGTTTATTTGCACTGTTCAAGTGTCTCATTATCAAGCCGTTATTTTAATAAGTGCAGATAAAAACATAGCTGTGTACTTATTTGCATACTATGTTTCTCTGCAAGTGGAAGAGTCAAAACGCGTGTAAAACAGGCATCGAAATCGTGCTAATTGGAGGTAGATGTGCTACAATAGTCGCTCTCCTAAATTTAGTTGCACGGTTCAAGTATCTTATATTCAGTTAGTTATACTTCAAAGTGCATATAAATACATATCTGTGTTCTTATTTGCACACTTGGTTTTCTGCAAGTGGAATAATTGGAAACAAGTATGAAAACAGGTATTGAAAACGTACTGATTTAGCGTAGATGTGCTAAAATAGTAGCTCTCCGAAACTTATTTGCACTACTCAAGTTTCTGATAATTAGATGCTTATGTCACACTATGCAATTAAATACATTGCAATGTATATATTTGCACAATGGTGTTCGATCAAAAAGTGTTGGAACACAGGGTGAAATCGGACCACTATTGGTGGAAATCCCGAAAGCCAGTTTTATACGCTGACCTAAGTAAACGCGCTTATTTCGAAGGGTTTAATGCGCTCATCAACGATCAAAGCTTACACCGAGCGGTTGTTTTAATGGGGCCGAGGAGGGTAGGAAAGACAGTGATGATGTATCAGGCTATCCAAAGCTTGTTGGATGCCGGCATACAACGTAATAAGATCCTTTACTTCAGCTTAGATACTCCACTGTTTACCAATTTGTCCTTAGAACGAATGATTGATCTAGCGTTGCTTCCTAACAGTAATACGATAGACGGTTGTTATATTTTCTTTGATGAAATCCAGTATTTGAAAGACTGGGAAGTGCATTTAAAGTCTTTGGTAGACCGCAATCGGAAGACCAAATTTATCGCTAGTGGAAGTGCGGCAGCAGCACTTAAAATGAAAAGTTTGGAGAGTGGAGCAGGGCGGTTCAGCGATTACTTTTTGCCGCCTTTAACTTTTGCAGAGTACATAGAACTGAATGCTTATGATAACTTATTGGAAGCAATTGAGGTTGATTTTGGCGGAAAAAGAAAGTTCTACCGTTCCAAAAATATTAACGAGCTAAATGTTCATTTTACGAATTACATCAATTTCGGAGGTTTTCCAGAAATAGCCTTGAACTCAGCCAAGGTGAAAAACCCGGAGCAAGTCATCCAAAAAGACATCACCGATAAGGTCATCATGAAAGACCTTCCCGGTTTGTTTGGCATCGAAAATACTTTGGAGCTCCAACAGTTCTTTAATGTGATCGCCTATCGAACCGGAGAAATCTTAAACTTTCAACACGTTGCCAAAGAAACGGCAACGGACAGCCGTACCGTACGGAAATATCTGGAGTACCTCGAGTCTGCCTTCTTAATTAAAATTCTACACCGGGTCGACATTACCGCCAAGAGGTTCAAAAAGATTACGCAATTCAAGGTGTATTTGACCAATCCAAGCTTGTATACAGGTCTTTTCGGAAGAGTACAGCAAGAAGATGAACGATTTCCACATTTGGTTGAAACAGCGGTGTTTGCCCAATATTTGCACAGGGAACATAACTATTTGCGCTATGCCAACTGGAAGCGAAACAACAGGGAAGGTGAAGTGGACCTAATTCAGCTTAGCCGAACCTTTCAACGTGCGAAATGGGCCCTTGAGGTGAAGTGGTCAGATGAGTTGGAAGTCGGTAAGCTCAAGTTCTTCATGCGTAAAAACAACATTCCAAAAGGCATTGTGACCTCCAAAACCAAGTTTAAAGATGGAGAAGATTTGCTTATTGTTCCCAACAGTGTCTTTGCTTATGTGGTAGGCAAAAATGCGCTCGAAAGCGGATCGACCTTTGCTAGTTAAAACAAGCGGAGTGAATACCTCAGAGTGTTGAGCGTGAGCCCGTTGAATTCTACCTTTTCAGCGCCCTTATTTTTTACCTAAACGGTACAATAGCCGAATGGCCACAGTCCACTCGCCAAATGTAGAGATGACCCCTTTTCCGTTTAGCGCGAAGGATTTGCTGAAAAAAGAGGTGACCCCAATGTGGAAGAGGAATGCATCCGTTTGATCGAAACGAGTGGCATCTGTTAAGTCGGAGCCATCGATAGCAATGATCTTATAATCGAACAATCGGGCATTCGAGATACATCCTCCGAGGCGGAGTTTGCTGAGTTCTGCTGCCGAAACATTTCTAAAATCCTGGCCGTAGGCGAGAGTGATGGGGAATTCATGGTAGTGTAACGC
>CALCCE010000177.1 GCA_937899835.1 uncultured Flavobacteriales bacterium
GATTGGCTACCCGCCCCGACATCCCCCAATACCAAAATTGAAACATGATATCAGGGAAAAATTATATTGGCAATGAACGTTCCTCCAATGGAGATGTGCAGTTCAAAACCCGTAACCCGAAAACGGGAGCCGAAAATCCGGTGCTGTTCTTTGAAGCTTCGAATTCGGAAATGGAGGAAGCAGTAGAAAAGGCCCATCACGCATTTAGGAGCTACCGCAACACAAGCCTCAAAGAAAGGGCTGCTTTTATTCAGCAAATAGCCGAAGAGATTGAAAGTTTAGGCGATGCGTTGATAGAGATGTATTGTGCCGAATCCGGTTTGCCGGAAGGAAGGGCGGCCAATGAAAAAGGCAGAACCGTAGGGCAGTTGCGAAGTTTTGCCGCTATGCTACAGCAGGGCGATTTCTTGGGTGACGTCATTCAGAAAGGCAGCGAACATCCTTGTGATTTGAGAAAAACCCAAATCCCTATTGGACCGGTCGTGGTTTTTGGCGCCAGCAATTTTCCCTTGGCGTTTTCCACCGCTGGGGGCGATACGGCTTCCGCGTTGGCGGCTGGTTGTCCGGTGATTGTGAAAGGACACCCCATGCATGCGGGTACGGGCGAGATGATTGCTGAAGCCGTGGTTCGAGCCGTGCAGAAATGCCACTTGCCCGATGGGGTTTTTTCCAATTTGAACAGCCAGGGCATTGAAGTTGGGGTGCAGCTTGTTCAGCATCCCAAGGTGAAAGCAGTGGGCTTTACTGGCAGCCTTGCCGCTGGTAAAGCCTTGCAGCAGCTTGCCCAAGAAAGAAAAGTACCCATTCCAGTGTTTGCAGAGATGGGTAGCATCAATCCCGTGATCCTGAGTGAAGCAGCACTACAGCAAAACGGAAAGCACTGGGCAGAGCAATTGGCCGCTTCCGTTGCGTTGGGAACCGGTCAGTTTTGCACCAAACCTGGATTGCTCGTTGCGGTTTCGGGTGATTCATTAGAGGTCTTTAAAGAGCAGCTTACGCAAAAGCTTAATGCGGCATCGCCAGGTTGCATGTTGCATGCCAACATTAAAAACACTTATGAGCAGCACAAGCAACTGGCCCTGCAACAAGCAGGAGTTGAAACTTTAACGGCATCAGCACCAGCACCACTGAACGATGCCAACCAATGCCTCGCAGTGACGGAAGGCAGTGCCTTTCTGGCCAACCCTCAACTGCACGAAGAGGTGTTTGGCCCCTACAGTCTATTGGTAGCATGTGACAATGCCGAAGAAATGATGCAGGTGATCGATCAATTAGAGGGGCAATTGACCGGAACCATCATCGCTGAACCGGATGAGGAGCCATGGGTCGCAAAAATCGTCGAAGCACTCATTTATAAAGTAGGCAGGATCATTTACAACGGTGTACCCACCGGCGTGGATGTTTCTAAAGCCATGCACCACGGCGGTCCGTTTCCCGCCACAACACACGCAAAATATACCTCCGTAGGATTGGATGCCGTGCAGCGCTGGTTACGACCGATCAGTTACCAAAATTTTCCAACGGCCGTGCTCCCAGATCACCTCAGGTAACGATGGCAAAAGTGCATTCCTTTCAATGTATAGATGCCCATACCTGTGGGAATCCCGTGCGTTTGGTCAAGCAAGGCGGCCCTGAGTTGATCGGGGAAACCATGCGCGAAAAACGCCTCCATTTCCTAAAAGAATACGACTGGATTCGCAAAGGATTGATGTTTGAACCCCGGGGCCACGACATGATGAGTGGCAGCATTTTGTATCCGCCTGCTGATCCTCAAAACGATGTGGGTGTGCTGTTTATAGAAACCAGCGGTTGCCTGCCCATGTGTGGGCACGGTACCATCGGAACGGTCACCATCATGCTGGAAGAAAAGCTCATTACACCAAAAGTAGCAGGCAAGTTGCGCTTGGAAACCCCGGCGGGTCTGGTGAAAATTGACTACCGCCAGGAGGGGGAGAAGGTCCGTTCGGTGAAACTAACCAATGTGAAATCCTATTTACACGCAGAAAACCTCGAAGTAGAATGCCCTGATTTGGGTTGGTTAAAAGTAGATGTAGCCTATGGCGGTAATTTTTATGCCATTGTGGACGTACAAGCGCATTTCCAAGGCTTGCAACACCACACCGCCGATGAGTTGATTCGTTGGAGCCGGATGCTGCGGGAGCAGCTCAATGCAGCCCATTCGTTTGTGCATCCGGAAGACAAAAACATTCATGGGTTGAGCCACCTTTTGTGGACGGGAGCCACCCTCTCCGACCAAGCCACCGCCAGGAATGCGGTATTTTATGGCGACAAAGCCATTGATCGCTCACCTTGTGGCACAGGCACTTCCGCAAGAATGGCCCAGTGGTATGCCAAGGGCAAGTTGGCCAAAGGCGAGGCCTTCATCCATGAAAGCATCATCGGCTCTCAGTTTGTGGGTCGTATAGAAGAAGAAACCACCTTGGCCGGAAAAAAGGCCATTGTGCCCAGCATTGAAGGATGGGCAAGCATCTACAGCCATTCCAATTTTACCATTGACGAGGCAGACCCTTACGCCTTTGGTTTTCAAGTTATTTGACACATGAAAAGTTGTGTGGTCATAGGAGGGGGAGTCATCGGTCATTTTTCCGCATATTATTTAGCGAAAAGCGGCCATCAAGTCACCTTGGTAGATGAATCCGATTTAGGTGACGGCTGCTCGTATGGCAATGCCGGCATGGTAGTACCTTCTCATTTGGTTCCCATTGCCCAACCCGGCATGATTTCCAAAGGAGTACGTTGGATGTTCAATGCCCGAAGTCCCTTTTACATCCGACCCAGGCTCTCCAAAGACCTGTTGGTGTGGTGCTTGAAATTCTATCGATCGGCAAACGAGAAACACGTTCAGGCTTCTATTCCAGCGCTAAGGGATCTCTCGCTATACAGTAAAATGTTGTATAAGGAATTGGCAAAGCAGCATGCTGATATTGCCTACCGGGAAAAGGGTTTGTTGATGCTGTACCAAAGCCAAAAGGTGGGGGAGGAAGAAGAGCAGGCCGCTCAAATAGCGAAAGCAGCTGGCTTAGAAGTAAACACCTACGATTCTGATGAATTAAAAGCCTTGGAAAGCAACTTGGTGGTCCAGGCCAAAGGTGGCATTCATTACCGCTCAGATGCCCATCTGGACCCCAACCGTTTGATGCGTGTTTTAAAAGGTCAACTGAAGGAGCTGAAGGTAAAAGTAATTTCCAATTGCAGGGTTCAGAATTATGAGATGAACGCTGGCCGTTTGAGCAAGTTAATCACCACCCAAGGAGATTTTGCTGCCGATGAATTCATCTTTTGTGCCGGAGCCTGGACTGCAGAAATATTAAAGCAGATGGGCATTCGCGTTTCGATTTTACCCGGCAAAGGCTACAGTTTTGATGTAGAGAAAACCACAACCAGCCCATCGATACCCTCCATTTTGTGCGAAGGCAAGGTAGCGGTCACCCCTTTGGAAGAAACGGTGCGCTTTGCGGGCACCTTAGAACTGACCCACACCCGAGATACCACGGTCAACCACAACCGGGTGAAAGGCATCCTTCAAACCATCCAATCCTTTTATCCTGAGTTGCCACTACCCGAAATCCACCACCTAAACATTTGGCAAGGCTACCGGCCCTGCACCCCCAACGGCTTGCCCCTGATCAGCAGAACCCCAAAGCTCAAAAATGTAATTGTCGCCTCCGGCCACGGCATGATGGGCCTCAGCCTCGCGCCCGCCACCGGCAGTTTGGTCGATCAACTGGTGCGGGAGGTAAAACCTGAAGTGAATTTGGGGATGTTTGGGGGTAGGTAGAATTATTTTCTGCTCCTTGTTTCATAATCCTAACGGTTCTAAAATAGAGGTGCTTCTCGGGAGTCTATGTATTGATTGACCAATTTAATTTTTAGAGGTTCAAGAATAGTAGGTAACGAAAGTTGGCTCCTTACCAATACGCTTCCACATTATACAATGAGTTGGATTCGCCCACCACCTTGCTTTCAATGGTTTTTATTTTTTTCTTAAAATAGCCACTGCAAAACTGCATACGTTCCATAGTGCAAGAGAAATGCAGCAGGTTGTCATTGAAATGATCATCAAGATAAAACATCCTTTCGGTAATGGTTTTGTAGGCGGAGCCTTCGGAATGAGTCTCGCAAGCTGCATGATAGTGAAGTGCTGCGCGCTCCATTAAGTTGAAGGTGCTAAGGTATTCTGTTTCTACAAAGCCAATTCTGTTTTGAAGTGTCTTTTGAGCCTCGTCTTTCATTTGCTGACTATGGAGGGTATCTGTGTATGCTTCAAAAAGTTGATACCAGAATGCAAGGTGTTCATAGCAGGTGGCTCTCCAGGAGTGGTTATACAAATAAGAAAGATCAAATACTTCTAAATTTTTGATACATTCATTTAGGCAAAATATGGTGTCAGTAATTAAATAACTGGCCGCTTCGTAAGGTGCGTGAGCATTTACAAGCGAGGGGAAAAGAGGTGAGGAGAGGACATGTTCTATCAATTCCTTAAATTCTTCGTTCTCTTTTGCTTTTTTTATCAGTTTATCTGATGCGAGTTTATCCCGCAACAAATAAAAGTTGAACTTGGCTCTATAGTGAAGCTCTAAAATGCGGTTGTACTTGCTGTTAACTCCGGAAAAATGTTGAATAATGCATCTCTTCGGATGAAGTTCGACATGTCCAAAGTCCAAACGAAGTTGTTCGTAAAGGACGACAATTTCGCGCGTGTCGGTTGAAGTAGAGATATGGTTTAAAATGAATGGCTCTATTTGTTCTAATGGTTCACCCTTAAAAATGGTAAGGTATTTTTTAATTTCGATGGATTCTGTGAATTCATGAGACCCATAAATCATGCGCAATATTTTGGCAACAATGTGATCTTTCGCAGATTTTAACCAATCCTTTCCTTCATTTCCTGCTTTCCATTGTTTAAATTTTTCTTTGGTATTAGAGGAAGCTATTTGCCTGGAAAGATAAAGTAGCTTAGTCATCTGAAGAGCGTACTCTTTCATATCTGTCGCTTTCATGTAGAACCAGGATGACAGCTTGATTAGCCAAATGGCATGCGTAAAAATTGGTAGTTCTGTTTCATTCAAAAAAATAGGTTTTGTTATTTCACTCGAATCCTCCAACTGAGAAGGGTCGAATTGAATAACCTTTTCAATGATTGATAACTTTTTTATTGCTGATTCAGATGAGTTGTTATTTGTGGATTCGTTAAGCTTACTGATCAAGAGTAGACAATCTGCAGTATCGCTAAGGCTATTTCCAAGCGAAATGAATACTTGCTTCCTAAATACAGGGAAAGCCTTTCCCGGCTCATTTTTTTTCATGTTGCGAATAGTAGGATCGGTAGGAGATATATAATAGGTATAAAGATTATGGATTTGTTTGGCAAAGGAATCCTTTATTACAAAATTAGTACCACCATAGCTTTTTAGAGGGAAGCTTTCTTTAATTCTTGCGTTTAATTTATTCTTGGAAATCTTGGATAGATTTCCTTCTCCGATCTTCCTGAAATCTTGAATAATAAGTAAGTTAAGAATATCCAAACTTGCTGCATACTGACGCAATGCACTAAACGGATATACTTGATCAAAAATGGGTTTGCCATTTGTCCCTTTTAATTTATTAGAAAGTAGTTGAACATTTTCTTCGTCCTCCACAGACATGAATTGATTGCTTTGGTCCCCAAATAATCCCCCGTTTTTATAGAATAATAAATCACCTAATTTGTCAAAATACTCCGCTGCTAGAAGATAGCTTTGTTCAACAGGAGTTTCTGATATTATTCTGTGAAATAGTAAATAGTTTTGTTCAAGCTCTTTGTGCGTAATGCCTTTTAAGGTGTCTTTTTCTAAGGCATGTAATTCACCCAATAGCGATTGGTAAACAAGACGGGTTGAGGCAAAATTAGTTGTTGTAGGAAGGTGGCTATCCTTTATTGATTCTTTGGTCAGTAGTATGATTTGACTGTTTACTTCGGTATCAATTTTGCTTTGTGTTGATATGCTTTTAATGATCTTAGGTATCTTCAGGTTGAGTTGTTCATAAATATACAATGCACTATTAAGGTCATGGCTCTTTTCATAAGTAAGAGCTGATTTGAGTTCATTTCTCAAATAGAATGTGAGTGTGTCGAGATTGTACTCTGAAATTTTATCTCCACCAAGTTGATACGAGGCGTTTCTGTAATAAAGAAGTGCTTCTTCATACTCTTGATCTGCATAATACAGATCTCCCAAAACCATGCTGACATAGTCTATAGCAGAAACACGACCGGCATTACGTGCAATGTTTGGTTTTGATTGGTAATCGTTAAGAATCCTCTTGTAGAGCCGTTTTATCTCTTTTGATTCATCTAAGGTGAAGTTGAAAGCCGAAGATTCAGGTTCTGAAATTTTGGAAATGTATTCAATCTCCTTCTCTATCCGACTATTAAATTTATAATCGAACAGACCGTTAAGAATAATTCTTATGTGGGATCTGGACAAAAAGGTTAGTAGTCGCTCAATAAATGATCGAAGTTCTGGGGCTTTATTGACCGCTAAGATTTCAGGGGTTAATTCTAGGTTTTTGAAGTCAAATCCTGTCCTGTGATATTTGTAAAGATGGTCGAGAAGAAATGAGGTTGATACTAACAATTTGTCCCCAAAGTTGGTTAAGTGTCGACTTACAGCTAATAGGAATGGATTGAAAAGATAAGTGCTAAAGCTAAAGATGTATTGTTCCTGATCGCGCAATCGCAAATAGAAGCAATGAACATTGCGACCAATAAGAATAGACTGGCGGTCTTGTATTTTTTGAATTTCTTCAGATTCGATTTTCAGTACATATTTTTCAAAAATATTGGTAATCTTTTTAGGAGAACCGCTCGCTCTGTAGGTTAGATAGTTGATGAAGTTTTGGAGCGCCACTATGGTTTTTGCACGTTCGCCTATTGGTATTTCGATGGCTTTTAAATACCTATTGTAAGAACCTAGTTTGTATTGCTCATCAATGGGTTCATCAGGTAGGCAGGGAAGAAACTGACAAACGTAATTTTCGGTCATACTTGTAATGTCTGATTTACGCGTGTCGGAATCATCTTTATAAAAGCTATTTACATAAACTACTCCGTGGAATAAGCTACTATTAGAAGATTCACGATCAGAAATATCTGCTAAAGAGGCATCAAACATTTCTCTCCCTGAAATGAAGAAAAACTTTGCTTTTGCAGTATTAAAGAAGTATTTGAGGTTGGAAAGAACTTTGATGATCAGCTCCTGTCTTTTCTGAGAGCTTTCGTGGGCGAAATAGCTTACCTGGCTTTCTCTTTCTGTTTTTTCATTTTTGTCCTTTGTCTCCTCATTGTCAGCTTCTATTTTGTCCAGTTCGTCAAATACAAATACAAACTTTGGACGTACACTAATTCCAGGTATTCTTTCAACTTTTTCTAAGATCTTAATCAACTTACTTTCTATTCCTGATTGTTCTAAAACCGGAAAATTTCTGTTTTTGCCTCCTAAAAGATTGAAAAATTGAAAGGATATGCCACCCTGAGAAGACATTGATACCTCTGACTCCATGTGTTGCTCAAGTTGATTAAGTGATCGAAGAATAATACGGTGGTTAATACCAAATAAACCTGATCGATAGATTAACATTATTAGAAACCAGACTATGCCAAAGTAGAGTACAAAAAGGTAATCCAGCCTTGCAGGTAGAAAATGGACATCGCGGTCTAACTTCAAAGAACTGTTAAGTAATGTTCTTTCTATATTGTCAGAATTGGTTTGTTTTGAGGATTTTTCGTCCCCTCTTGAGAAAAGACTGTGAGTGAGTTCTGTATAGATGGTCCAAACGTAATAATCGATTATATAGAAATAAATGTATTCACTATTCATCCCCTTCTCGGCAGAAATCATTTCGTCATACCATCTCTGGATAGAAGCTGTTTCAGGTTCTAACTTGGCTGAATCTTTTTTGGTAAATGCATTTTCTTTTAAATTTTGACTCTTCTCCATTTCATCTTCCAACGTTCTCTGAATATCCAGATCCATCTGATATGTGAGCCTTTGTTGTCCAAAAATAGACTGGCTGGGAAAGTATTCTGTGAGGTTTAATTGTGATCTTAGGTCGTTGAATATGAGATAGGTAGGCTCGTAGTAGTAGGTGGTTAGTATTATAATATAAATCAATAAAAAAGCCGAGATTCTCCAGGTTAACCTGCGAAGCGAATAGAAGGGAGACTTTAGTTTCTTGTATTCTGTTGAGATACTTTGCGCAATAAGTTTTAAGATTTGTTTGTCATCAATGTTGTCCTGGCCCAAGTTGATGTTGATCTTAATAATATGTTCATAATTGAAAAATGAAACAATTCGTTTGTTAATCCTTCTTCCTGATCGGATGAAGAGTTTTTTTAACGCGCCGTCATTCAGAACTAATCTAATAGGTTTTGTTGGGAGTATCAACCCTATCAAAGTGGGAAGGAGAGTAACGGTTAAAAAAGCTAAAACATGAAGCCAGAACTTTTCATAGTATTCAATTTTTAATAAATTCTTACCGAAAATCTCTTGTATTAGCCAGATCAATAGAATGCCATAATTTCCAATGTTGAGTAAAATGAAATCCTGGGCAAGAAAGTCTAATTGATTAGAAGGAGTTTCTTTTTCTTCTTTTAATAGAAATACTCTTAGCAAAAGAGATCTTTTAAGTTTAACTTTTTCGGGATTGCCACTACGGCAAACTGATAAATTAGGGTGTAAGCTTTCTGAATCTCTTCTTTGTAGATACTTCCAACTCCGGAAACAAATGATTCCAGGGATTGATACGATGAGAAGACCCAGTATGGTATTACTGGTAGAAAGTTCGGAGATGTCTTCGATAACCTTTTGTAAGTTTAAAAAGGATAGTAAGAAAAACGCAATGAACAGCCTTACAAACCGGTGACGGTGTGGCAGTGTATTCTTGCGTTGAAGTATATCGTTGATAACTTGGTTGATCAGGCTGGTTTTTCCCATGCCTCGAAATCCCGTTACCAGATATGCTCCAGATTTAGTTTCTGAATCAACAATTAAGGACCGGATTTTTGATCTTAATTCCTGTCTTCCAATGAAGCGATTGTCTTGTTGTTGCTGATTGGTTGGACTATGGAAGTAGGTGTAGTCATCCAACTCGATGTAAAGGTCGCGTTGATCAACGCCCCTCTTGAAATCGTGATCAAGCATTGTGGATATAAGTAAGAAGTGAGAAGTATGGAAGTCTTCAGGTATTAACTCAAAAAGTTAAATTTGCCCTGATTGCCCTGATTGCAAATATAAATCTTTTAGATCTTTTATAAGATATAGAAAATATAGATCATATATATAAGATATATATTATTAACTACTTACCTCTTAGGTAAAACCTCATAGCTCT
>CALCCE010000178.1 GCA_937899835.1 uncultured Flavobacteriales bacterium
AAACTGGGAATGGGAATAATTCTTAAAGGTGATACCCTTCGAACTAAGAACAAGGTAAGAAAAGCATTTCAGAAAAACAGATTTTCCGGTTTGCTTTCTTTTTTGATATGGTTCCGGGCTACCCACCGTTCTGTAATTGACCAAATATCCATTCAAACCGCCCGAATGTGGAACAGAGTATACCAAATGAAAAAGGCCAAGAATTGAGTGAAACAAGTTCCTTTACTTTCTGGCGCTCATCAAAAGGCAGCTTGATCTTGTGCTTTCGCTGACTTACTTTTATGACCTTTCAAAAGGCACTGATTTTTAAACAATTGCCCTAACGTTTTATTCAAATCCCCCAAATGGTATGTTTCAACCCCAACGATTTTTAATTGCCCTCTTTTGCCTGCTTTCGACAGGCTTTTCAGCCCAAGCTCAACCCTGGGGCTGCCAGGACGCGATGACGAAGTTTGCTCCTTTGAGCTCCGGCTTTTTTCCGGTAGCCTACGGTTCGTCTACTACGTCTCATTATGCCAACAACGCTTTGCAATACTTCACCGTGGCTACTGTGGAAGATGCCAGTACGAACAACCTGCACCCGGTAGTGGCCGTGATGGATGTGGGGTTCAACCCCAGCTACATGGTTCGCCTGGACCTCACCAATGCAGACATCGTTGCAGGTACCGCCATTGAACGGGCTCCCAACGGAGAGTTGTTTGTAGGCATCACTTTCTACAATAGTGGCACGGCCACCAATTTTAAATACCTGGTGAAAACGGACGCTACCGGCGTGCCCATCTGGACCCGATTTTTGGGCAATGGTGTGATCCACTCTTTGCTGTTTGACGACCAACAAAATGCCTTGTTGGTTTTTGGTGAAGAGAATGAGTACTTGTTTACTTCCCGCATCAACCCTGTAAATGGTTCGCAGGTGTGGGGCTATGTTTACGGTACGCAATCCAACAACTTCATCAAGTTTCAAGCGGGTGAAATTTTGATCGACCCTACGGATGAAAACTATGTGATTGTTGGCACCCAACAGAAAAAAGGAGGCGATAGCGACATCATTGCCTTGAAGCTCGACCTGTCGGGCTTTCCCATTTGGGGCTACCATTACGGGCGGCCCAATCGCACGGAAACCGGACGCAGTGCCGTGATCCTCACCAACAACCAAACCATCACCATTGCTGGCGAATACAACGACCGCAACGTTTTGTTGCTCAACCTCAACGGCAACGGCTCGGTCAATTGGGTGAATCACCATTCGGCCATCGATCAGGATTTTGACGTGCAGGATGTGACTTTCAACCCGGTTTCGAACCGTCATTTTGTGGCCGGAAAAGTGACGCCGGCCGGTGGTCGTTCCGAAGGTTTCATCATGCCCCTTAGCAATGCTGGTGGCAACTTGGGCAGTTTTCTGTCCTACAGCACGATTTATTACGCCGGTAGTTTTGGCTACGAGGGCGACTATTGGTTCACGGACATTGATACCGAGCCGGGCGGAGAAATGACCCTTACGGGCAGTGCTTTTCACAACAACACTTCGGGTGGTGCGTACGCTGGTGGCCAATGGATGCTCCGCACCGACCTTTTGGGGAATTGTACGTCGGCTTGCCAAAACACCGTGGCTTATGCTTCAAACCCCTACCAGCTGGTGCCCAAAGGCAAGCCTTTTTTAGACCTTGGTCCTTTTGTGGGGAATGCGAACCTGACCCACACCACCCTATTCCACAACCAGGCCAACAATTGTCAATACAACTTTCGTTTGGCACAGGAAACTACCGTGGAAGAAGCAGTTGAGGAGGTAGCCGCCATTTATCCGAATCCTTCTTCCGACCTGGTGACGGTTTCTGGGTTAGATGCCGCCCGCCCTAACCTTTGGCTGGTCGACCTTGCCGGTCGCCGTATCGAAGTGCCACAAACTGCCATCGGTGCCGATCAGGTGCAACTCGACGTTCAGGATGTTGTGCCCGGCGTGTATTTCATCACCACCAAT
Source organism: uncultured Flavobacteriales bacterium (assembly GCA_937899835.1). GTDB lineage: Bacteria > Bacteroidota > Bacteroidia > Flavobacteriales_G > Salibacteraceae > CALCCE01. The sequence goes on from CALCCE010000178.1 coordinate 1,979, forward strand.
GATGCCGGGCAAGGAGTGCTCGGAAAGTTGATCGTTCAGTAGGTAGCTTTTCTACCTTTAACGCATTATTACAAGCCTTTCTCTTAACCGAGAAAGGCTTGTTTTTTTTTTAGGATTGTCCCCAAGCGCAAGTGGTCTTATTCCTTGTCAGTTTCTGGCAGCAACCTTGGTATGCCGACCCCGGCATCCTTATCAAATGGGTTGTATCTTTGAGCAACTCTCAATACCAAACACCATGAGCGGAAAAGCCAAACTGCGCGCTATCATCGATCAAATCGAGATGCTGACCACCGAAGAAAAAGAATTGATTGTGGACCGAGTGGTGGTCAACCGGTTTGAGAAAGGGACCGTATTGTTGCGGGAGGGTCAAATTTCGCCTCAATGCTATTTGGTGTTGGAGGGCTGTATTCGTGAGTATAGCCTCAAGGATGGCGAAGAAAAAACTACTGCCTTCTACACCGAAGGCGAAGGCACGGCCCAATACATCGGTCGGGGCAAAGATCAACCTTCTGATCACTATTTGGAATGTTTGGAAGATTGCGACCTGATGGTGGCCACCGAAAGCATGGAAGATCAAATTCGGCAACTGGTTCCGCGCCTCGATCTCCTTATTCAAGAGGTGGCAAAGCAACGGCTGGAGCATTACCGTACGGCCATGAATGCATTTATCCATTCCTCTCCTGAGGAGCGCTATGTGCAATTGATGGAAACCAAACCTTTCTTGTTTCACCGCGTGCCGCACCACCAAATTGCCAGCTACCTGGGCATGAAGCCGCAATCGCTGAGCCGCATTCGCCGGCGAGTGGTAGAAAAGGAACAGGCCAAGTAAGGAAACTACACCTTGGTATTGAATCAAGCCTTACGAGCTTGACTCCATTCCCTGGATTTTTGACTTCTATTTCCGGCTTCTCGACTCAGCCAGTCGGCGAACACGTTCGCTTGAAGACCGCCCCCCGGACCCTGAGTGGAGCCTATTTTGAAATTCAAGTTCTAAAAGGCTTGTTCTTTACTTGGAATGCTCGGGCTTCGGAGATACGATCTTAACTTTAGTGAATGCAAATGGGAAATGGGTATTGGACTTTTGCGGTCTAATTCCATTTAACAATGAAACTACACACCATTGATTCCCGCACTTTGCTGTCCACCTTGTGGGCATTTGTTTTGTTCAACATGGTCTTTCGCGACCTGCACCAATTCCTCAACCACGATGCGCTGCAGGCCATGATCGAAATGGACCTGGCCCAGGAACAAGTCTTGCTTTACGCCTTCGTTCTTGAAATTCCGATTGCCATGGTACTGCTTTCCCGCCTTTTGCCGCCCCAAGCCAACAGGTGGGCCAACCTTGGCGCTGTTAGTCTTACTTTGCTGGGCCTGTTGAGCACTCTACCCACCGCCGACCTCGATGATATCTTCTTCATGGTAATCAAAGCGGCTGCACTGTTGGCCATTGCCCGCCTGGCCTGGGGAGGACTTGCATTGCCATTGCAACGACAAACTGCTTAATGCGACTCATTATGCAATGTAGGTGGATGCAACGAGGAACCGGCCTGCTGCTGGTGTTCCTCACTTGGGGATTGCCCTTAAGGGTTTCGGCAGCGGTATTGTCCCAATCCCAAACGGCAGTTGATGGTACTCAACACCAAGCCGCGATCAACGATTCCCTCATTTGGGATTTGAATCAACTGAAAGCGTTTTCAACGCAACTCACGCAGTATGGCCTTACGCCCTTGCAGTTTCAGGATTTGTTTTGGAAAGGTTTATACTCCGCAGTAGCCTTTTATGAATCTCCTGAGCCTTTTCAGGCGGAAGAGGTGTACCGTTTGTTGCAGGTGAACTTACCGCAACGGTTGACTGGCTTGCCTCACTTCCAACCTGCGACTACTAAAACACAGGCGGCCTTTCAAGCTTTGAATGCTTTTTCGGGGACCTGGCATGGTCAATGGCGCCACTTTCAGTTTGCCCACCTGTGGTTGTCAGTGCGTTCAGCCGGTTGGTCGTTTGCTTCAAACGCTGTGCTGGTCGGGTATCAATCATGTTTTACAGGCGATGGCATCGGCTGGAACTACGTGGTGGAGTTGGCCGATGAAATAGTGATTCTTGGGTATGTGTGCCACTTCAACGCCCAGGGACAGCTGTATGCCGAAAATCCGCATTACGCCTACGTCAACCAACAGCTGCAACTGACCTGGGTATCGGACGATCACGTGTATTTTGAATGTGTGGAAACGGCCCCATTACCAGACAGCGCCCGGCATTACCGCATCACGGGTGGTCAATACCTGAAGCGCTCCCGAAAAACGAAGCTGGTCAATGGCTTTCAGGCGCACTATGTGCGGCAAGAACAACCGCTTCCCGCGTTTACCGAACTACCTGTGGCCAGTGCCTGGCAGTTCTGGAACAGGTCCTGGATCCATCGCTTGTCTGACATCGAATGGTTGGATGGGCTATTGGATTGGTGAATGGGGCATCATCAACGGCTTCTACCGTTCCGCTTTGCTCTTGGTTCCAAAGGAAGCAAAGCGAATGACTCCCAACAAAAAAGGTTGCCAGCAATAGCACTGGCAACCTTTTTTAGTTATTTAAGCTGAATGCTATCAACACTTGTTGAACGCCTTAAACTCGCCTGCACGGAAAATGGGATCGTTCAAATCGCTGATCGTTGTGCAGGTACAGGTATAGATGGTGCCGGTTTTGAAGTCGATAAATCCCCTGGCGAACTCAATCCGGGACGCACTCAATGGTCCGGCCGATCCGGCCACAATGCCGTAGGGGATGCAAAAGCCAACGATGGCGGACTTTCCGCTCATGATGCGTTCAGAAATTTCGTCGTCGGTCATTTTTACCACTTTACCAGCGGTAAAAGCCGAATCAAGCTTTTTAATGGTGGTTTTCTTACCCATCTGCTCCGGGTTCACGCCGATGGTCTTGCCCTTTAGGCTGGAACAGTTTTCCTTGGCTTTGGCCATCATGAACTTTTTGAAATTGAGGCGCTTCTGGGTTTTCTCCATGTCGAGAATGTGAGTTCGCATCAGGGTAAGGCACAAGACCAGGTCGCTGGTGCGCATCCGGTTGACCTCCCTTTGGCCGGTATAGGGCATAAAGAAGCTGGAGTCTACTTTGCGAATGCCTTTTTCAATCCGGCTGTAGTTGAGGGGGAATGGCAAGGTTAGGAAAGTAGGCGCCTGCATCCATTCCCGTTGGGCTATAATTGTAGCGGCTTTCGCTGTACCACAGTACGGTATAGGATTTTGATTTTTTCTTGCGCAGTTCCCTGATCTCAGAAACCGTTTTGTATTCCACCTCGGTGTTGAAATCCCAGATGGCTTCCACGGCCACCCGCATGCCGGGGTTGTAATCCGAAACGAAGGAGGTGTACTCATCGATCATCTCCGTAAGCCGTTTTTCTACTTTGGGTTTGCTGCCTTTGGCTTTGTCTCGTTTGCGCTTCCAGCCTTCTACCTTTTCTTCGTCCAACTCGAGTTGCTCCACCAGCAGGGTGCGCTTTTTCAAGAGGGTAAATTCTTCGGTTTTGGCATACACCACTTGAGCGTAGACCATTTTGTCCATCATCAAGGCGATAGCCATAGCTGCATGCTTGAACATAACTATTGGGGGTTTATGGGGTTTTAATTGAATGACACAAAAGAATGGCAATCGACAGATCGAAAAGCCGTGGAAGATTAAAATGCGCTTAGAATCCTTTGCTGCCGAACTTCATCTTGACTTTCCCCGTACAGGAGTTCATAAAACTTCGTAACTCATAGATGCTTGCCATCGTTGTAGTTTCCCGTAAGGCGGTTTAGTTGTTGAGGCGTAACTTTGCCGTTGAAGGAGACCCATTTTAAGGTGACAAGAGCAACGTTGAAGCGCTCTCCCCTTCTACCGCATAAAAAATACGCTCACAACTTATTACCTTCATTACTATTAACCACCACCGAATGAAAGGACTCTACCTCACCTTTATTTGTATCGGCTTATTAGCCGTAAGTGCCTTGGGGCAAACCAGAGACTGCTACCACGTGGCCTGGAATGGCAGTTCCGAAATCCTCTATGCTACCGACCTTCAAACCGGTGATTTGGACACCATCGGAGTCATTCCCGGGGTTAGCTCATTGATCAACCTTACCAGTACTTTCGATGCTGACCATCAACGGTATATCTTTCGGTCCAACCTGGGCATTACGGAAGTCAATACGCAGGATGCTTCGGTGATCAACACCTTCAACCCGCCGGTTTCCAATTACTCTTTGTTGGAATTTGATACGGCCTCCGGCAACTGTTATTACATTGCATGGAACGGCACGTCTGAACTCCTTTACTCCACCAACCTGAATACCGGTGTGCACAGCACCATCGGAGTAATTCCAGGGGTTACCTCTTTGATCAACAACACCAGCACCTTCAACGGCGATAGTGGACACTACATTTTTCAGTCCAACCTGGGCATTACGGTGGTCAACATTCAAGATGCTTCGGTGGTCAATGCCTTTGTGCCACCGATCACCAATTATTCGCTGCTCGAATACGATGCCAACAGTGGCAAATGCTTTTACGTAGCGTGGAATGGATCTGCTGAAATACTATATTCCACGGATTTGAACACCGGCGTGCATCAAACTGTCGGGGTGATTCCTGGGGTGACTTCCCTCATCAACCTGACCAGCACCTTTGACACGGATAATGCTCATTACATTTTCCGCTCCAACCTGGGCATCACCGAAGTGAATACCCAAAACGCCAGTGTCGTCAACGTATACAACAACCCGGCAAACTTCAGCTTATTGGAATTTAGTGGCCCCTGCGCCACCTACGACACCATCAGTGTACAGGCTTGTGCGAGTTACCTTTCGCCCAGCGAAAAATACACCTGGACCATGAGTGGTAGTTATTCCGATACCCTTGTGAATGCCGCTGGATGTGATTCGATACTAACGATAGACCTTAGCATTCTTCCTTTGGCCATCGATAGTATTTCGGTTACCGCTTGCGATGGGTATGTAACACCCGGCGGTACCGTTGTCTCAGAATCGGGTACTTATTCTGATACGCTTTTGGGTGCGGCCAGCAACGGTTGCGATTCTATTGTCGTCATCGAACTGGTGGTACACCTCAACAATTGTCCGCCGGTGTTGAGCAACAATTTGTGTGGCACCACCGTCTCCGCACTCACCGACCAGATTCCCTACACTGCTTTTCCAGGAGCCACCAACTACCGTTACCGCATCACTACCGGCAACACTTCTTTTGTACACGTTCGTGGATCGGCCATTGCACATTTTACTTTCGCTATTGTGCCCGGCATTCAATACAATACTACTTATACGGTAGAAGTAGCAGCCCTGGTGAATGACGCCTGGACGGCGTGGGGACCGGCCTGTACCCTTACCACACCTGCTTTGGCTCCAACCTCGCACCTTTCTCCCGCTTCGTGTGGCATCACGGTGAGTTCTATTAATTCGTGGTTGTTCTGTGCTTATGTGCCTGGGGCCAGCAATTACCGCTATGAAGTCTCTAATTCCTCTGGTTTCTATCAGGTTTATACTCGGGGGTGGTCATCTACTGCTTTTCGCATGGGCTTCGTTACTGGTGTGGCCAACTCCACCACTTATCAAGTTCGGGTAGCGGCTATGGTCAATGGTGTTTGGGGCCCATATGGTGCGGCTTGTTCCATCACTACGCCTTCATTTGGTGCTTTGCCCAGCCTGTTTGGCCACCAATGCAATACCACCATGCCTGTGTGGCAAACCTATGTATTCTACAGTTCTATTCCAGGAGCTACAGCTTACCGGATAGAGTTTACTTC
>CALCCE010000179.1 GCA_937899835.1 uncultured Flavobacteriales bacterium
AATGGTAACCGTAGCCCTTGCGCTGGCCATCGCTGGCCGACTTCCAGGTAATATTTGCAATGTTGCCATTGTGCTGCGCGGCTGCGGTGGTCGTAGTGGTAGGAATAAAGCAATAGATCACTTAGTACCGATAAATCGTTGCAGATAGCGGCTACTAATTCAGCAATTGGTGCTAAAAACCTGTAAATGTGAAATTAGATGGGTGTGAAATTATAACCCACCTCAACTTATTCAGCTTTCTTTGAATGTTGTTTCCATCACAATCCCTACATTTTTCGCCTTTCCTTCATGTAAGCCAGGGGTCCACCGAGGCATAGATTCAATTAACCTTATAATTTCCTCTCTCTGGCTATTTGTACCTCCATGGATAAACTCTACCTCACCTGCATTGCCTTTCTTATCAATGACAAGTTGGTAGTAAATAGTTGTTCCTTTTTTTCGATTGTTAACGGTCGGGATTCGAGAATTGGTTGCGATCCAAATTTCCAGGGAGTCTCCCCCCCCTGGAAACTCTGGCATTAATTCTACCTGCATGTATATCTTCTTTGGGGAACTTTTTTCAGCGTTTGGAAGGAATATTTTGTTGCTATCTGGCTGAGCAACTAAAGGTAAAAAGGCACAAAAAGACCACATTATGAGAATTGCTCTTTTCATTCTGATATCCTTGATTGGTTAAATAGGTTTACTGCATCCATCTCGCTTTTTTGAAAGACGATTGAAACCAAACTTGGTATCCCTATCACAGAGGCAAGATAAATGTGTATAAACATCGTAGGCTTGATAAGAAATTGTAGAAGATAGTATCCTACACTTCCGGTGAGCAAAAATGCTGCGGAAAAAACTATTGCTATCAACTTGTTTCTTTTGGTGGCATATAACTCATTAACTGAATTCTGGTTCGTCTTACCACATTTACTACATTTAACAGTAATGACTTTGCCATTCTTCATGGCAAAGTCAAAACGGTTTGTATGTAGTGTTCGAAAATAATTATCGTGTCCACAGGATTTACAGAAGGTTACTAACCTCATCTACATTCCTCCAATTCCATTGTTATAGTTTCTTAACTGGCTATCTAATATAGTAGGATCTGGCCAGCCCCTCAATTGCCAATCTAATAATTCTGGCATAGGATAATTTGATTGAGGGGGTTTCGCAGTGGCTGTTGATTTAGAGCCTGTTTTTGGAGGCGATGTTGACTTAGTTTTATTGATAGGACTTTTTGCCCATCTAACGTTGGCCTTGGAGTAAAGCCCACTTCTCAAGTTACTATAGCGTACACCCCTAAAAAATGCTGACCTTCTCAGTGCTAATGAAGAATGACCATATTTAAACATATTACCAACTGCACCTCCAGCTGGAAGCGGTACTGCACCGCTGTGAATGGACCATACAAAAGAAGAATTATCGTTAAAGGTTCTTACTACAGAGTCATATAAGTCAGTGGTATTCCATAGCATTTCGCTTCTGTGCATATGATTAGATTCCATTTCGCGGATCATTTCAATTTTCATGCCCCCTTCTTTTTTAGCTTGGTATCTTTCATATAGGTCAAGAATATTATAATGTCCCAAATACTCAGAGGGAATATCAGACCAGTAATCAGCTTTAGATACGCCGTAAACGAAAGTACCATCAGGTCTTCCTACAGGTCCATAGTAAAACTGTTTACCCTCTATTGTTACTTGTTCTCCAATTTTCAGGAAGGAGTTATTATCAGTATAGGTTCCAAAGCTTATTATATGGAATGAATCACCTCCCTTGTCGCTAACTTTTACAAGCTGTCCACTATTCACATCTAAATTGAACTCATCTTCATTTCGCCCGTCTGGATCAATAAATCGTATTGGATTATTGAATCCATATCTGTATGGACTCCAATTAAAAGCTGCATCTGCCAATGGGTCAACTGCGTGCCATCTTCCCAACTGTGGATCGTAAAACCTTGCTCCATAATCATGCCAGTTCAGAGTCAGGTTTTCGACCAACTCTTTTCTACCAAAAGTGTGGGTGTGTTGGACACCTAATGCAGGAGGTGGGGATGCATAGCGCATTTCCAATCCAAAAGGATAATAGTGCTGCTCTTGCAAGATTTCAGTGGATGAATTCAAAGTGCCATCACCATCCAAATCAGCAAAGGCCAAGCGTAGATTACCAAGATGGTCAAGGTAATGGTACTCATACTGAAATTGCTGTCCTCCAGAAGCTAAAGGCGTTACTCGGCCTTCATCAGTAGCGAAAAACTCCAGAGTACTGCCCTGATATACAAACCCCTTTGTATAAGTCTTCTCCACATCTGGAGTACCTGGTTCTTTTACAGTGCTTCGCACTTTAGTTCCAGTGGCATCGTAGGTATTATGAATCTCTTTACCACCTCCGAAATCTACCTTGGTGGGCAAATTGAGGTGGTTGTAATCTACTGTGATGCCCTTGTTCTGATCCTGGATCATGTTGCCGTTGGCATCGTAGTTGTACTCGATGAGGGCTTGCATGGCATTGTCCCGAAAATCATTTTCACCTAATTGGCCTGCCAAGTCATTAACGGCTTGCAGTTGATTTCCCGCGTAGCTGTATTGCAGGTCGTCCATTGTGCCATAGTTGCCGCTTTGCAAGTAGCCTTGGCGTTTCAGGCTGAGGATGTTGCCGTTGGCATCGTAGCTGATGTTAGACACCGAATAGCGGTTGATGTGGTAGTTCCACCCCAGGGTGGTGTTTTCTGCGTAGTGCGCTCCGGTGAGCCGGTTGAAATCATCGTAATGGTAACCATAGCCCTTGCGCTGGCCATCGCTGGCTGACTTCCAGGTAGCAGTAGCAACGTTACCGTTATGTTGCGCGGCAGCAGTAAGGCCGTTGACCGGTTGATCGTAGGTCAATTCCATGCCAAACACATCGTTGTTGTCGTTGTTCTGCCACGAAGAGGTCAGTTTGCCGCCCACATAATCGTCAACCACACCCGCAACCATCGTTTGAGCCGAAACGTTTTCAATACCTCTTCCAGTTAGGGCATCGTTGGTTTGGTTTCCCACCTCGGTGAGCAATGCCGATACAGACATACTACTGGTCAAATCCTGATTGCTGAAGGCCAACACCATCGGGTCTTGCAGCCATAGCAATTGATCGTACACTTCCGGGTCGGTTTCGGTGCGCTCGGCCAACACCAAATTCACCGTAGTGCTAAACAGCTGTTCTGCTTCTCCGCCCGGTTCGTAAGGCTGCCCGGCAGGCAGGTGCAGCTTCAGGTCGGTGATCTGCAACTCCAACCGCTCGTTGCCGCCTTCGTCTACCACCTCAATGGCTTGCAAGGTCATCTCCTGAACCAGTTGGCCCTGGTAGCCACCGTTCCCGTTTTGGTCCAAAAAGCCGTTGGTAAACGCATCATTGGCCAGGTTGTCGGAGTTGATGTTGGTGAGCCACCCACGGATGTTGTAGCCCATGTCAATGCTTTGCAGGTATTGTCCGTTGGCACTTTGATCGTAGTGCAGGTTTTTCTCCACCAGCTGGCCCAACTCATTGTAAACGTAGTGCGCCAGGGTGATCTCAGGATCGGAGTTGATGCGTTGGGTAATGTAGGTGAGCCGGTCGCCATGGTCGAAGGTATAGCGGTTGTGGACGGTGACGGTGTTGCCCGCGCCATCGTCGTGGAGCAATCGGCGGTGGGTGACCTTGCCGCTAAAATCTACCCGAAAATCTTCCAGATCGTTGCCGCCCAACACGTTTTCTGATTGGTTTTGAATGGGGCGTCCTTTGTTGTCGTAGAAGGTGACGGTGGTTAAAA